>JAIXZU010000164.1 GCA_027489415.1 Alphaproteobacteria bacterium | reverse complement strand
CGAAATCAACACCGGCCTCTACGCCGCCACCAGCCCGCAGCTGTTCGCACTGCTCGCCCGCGTCACCAACAATAACGCCCAGAACGAGTACTACCTGCCGGACGTCGCCAAAATCGCTCTGTCAGAAGGCCTCACCGTCGTCGCCACCCCCAGCCCGCAACCAGCCACCGAACTCATGGGCGTCAACAGCCCGGAACAACTGGCGGACGCCGAACAAACCTTCCTCCAACGCTAATTCGTAACAATTTCCCAACAAAGGTCACCCCTATGTCCACGCTCCACTGGAACCTCTTCTCCCTCGACGGCCTCCCCGAAGACCTCCGCACCCTGATGCAATCCGCAACCGACCCCATCGACCTCCTGAACAAACTCCCCCTCTTCTTAAAAGCGAAGATCAAAGGCCAAACCATTGAAGGCACAGTCGAAGAAGGCGCCGTCCTGCACGGAGACGTCTATGTCGGCAAAGGCTCCACCGTCCACAGCGGAGTCGTCATCGAAGGCCCCGTCTACATCGGGGAAAACGTCTCCGTCCGCCCCCACGCCAACATCCGCCACGGCGCTTATCTTGCGGACAACTGCGTCATCGGCCACAGCGCGGACGTCAAGAACGCCCTCGCCCTCCCCGGCGCGAAAATTCAGGACGGGACGTTCGCGGGGGACAGCATCCTCGGCCACGGCGCCCGCGTCGGCTCCGGCGCCATCATGGCCAACCGCAAATTCAATCAAACCAACATCAAAATCAGCTTCGATGGTGTCGCAGTGCAGGACACCGGCCGCGACTTCTTCGGCGGAGTGCTAGGGGACCAATCCCGCCTCGGCGCCAACGTCATCACCAGCCCGGGCACGGTCATCGGCCCACACACCTGGGTCGGCTCCGGCGCGGTATTGCACGGCTATTACGGCCCGGACCAACTCATCACCGTGAAGCAGGAACTCGAAGTCACCCCAAAAGACCGCACCAACCTCAAAGCCGGCAAAGCCATCACCTTCGACTACCTCTAACCATGCCCTCCCCCCAACTTCTCATCTGCGGCGGCGGTGGCCTCCAAGGCGCCTTCATCACCGGCGCCATGGCCCAGCTGCAAGCGATGTTTACGGACAAGTTCGACGCCTTCACCGACATCCTCGCCACCTCCGCCAGCATGCCCTCGGTCATTTATTATCTGTCCTTCCACACCAACCACGGAGGCAAACGTATCTGGACGGACGAAATCCCGAACTCCCACTTCCTTGCCTTCACCTCCACCAAATCGCTCTTCTCCGGCCAACCGGTTTACGATGTCGACCACCTCATCGACGTCGTCTTCAAACAGCGCAACCCGCTGGATGTCGAGCGTATCCGCGCCACCCACCACCACGTCATGTTCCCTATTTTAAATATCGATACCGGCGAACTCGAAATCTTCTCCAATAATCCCGCCCGCGCCCAAATCTTTTTCCCCACCACCACCATCCGCAACTGGCTGGAGCACGACATCTATACCCTCATCCGCGCCGCCTGCGCCATACCTCTGCTGTACGACCGCCCCGTGACCCTCGGCTCCTACCGTTATTGCGACGCCGGTATCAGTCACCCCTTCATGGTGCCGGAAGTCCTCCCCACCGGCACCAAATGCATCTGCGTCATCGTCCGCGAAAAGCCGGACTGGAAGGCCGACCTCAAAGCCATGCTCGCCGGTAGCATCTGGCACGTCCGTGCCCGCCGCGGCAAAACCGCCCTGCCCGCATGGGTCTATACGCACGTCATGCGTAAACCGTTTATCCTGAAAAAGCTCGTCCGCCAACTCCGCAAACGCGCCCCCGGCACCTTCTTGGTCACAGCCCAGTCACCCCTCCAATCCTCCCTCCAAAACACGCCCGCCTCCGCCCTCCACAACTGGCAAACGGGAGAAGCCCACATCACCGCCCGCACCGAAGAACTGAAAACCTTTTGGACCACCCCCTAAAACCAAACACCCAACACTCAACACCCAACACCAAAATGCCCACCCTCCTCCAATCATGGCTCCAAAACCACGCTGAATATGAAGCAAAAGGCCGCAAGCTCGCCTTTATTGTCGGCCCGGGCGGTAACGCGGGCGTCATCTCTGCGGGCCTGCTCGCCGCCATGGTGCAAACGGGCTCGGTGCTCCCCAACGCCCACTACATCGGCATCTCGGTCGGGGCTTACAATCTGCTCTATCTCCTCGCCAACCAAAACCACCACGCTGCCACCATCTTCGGGCGTTTCTATTGCGACAACCGCTTCATCAATCCCCTCCGCCTCCTCAACCACCGTCCTGTCCTGAATCTGGACTACGTCCTGAATGAGATCACGGAACACACCGTACCGCTGGATTATTCCACAGCCGCAACCAGCCCGCTGCGCATCAGCGCCCTCACCACCAACGGCAATGGCGAAGCCCTCCTCCTCCCGCTCACCGGCACCCCCAAGCAACAGGTGCAACACGCGCTCCGCGCAACCTCCTCCATGCCCTACATGGGCCGCACCCAAAACCTGCACACGTTATCGGAATGGGACGGCTGGCTCATCGAGCACACCCTCCTCCCCCACCTCAAGCAGCAAGGCGTGACGGACGTCATCTGGTGCCTCAATCGCCCGCTGGAAGAACCGGACACCATGCTATCCCGCCTCCTCTGGAAGTACATCCGCCACCAGTTCAAAACCACCAACCCGCGCATGCGCCAACTTATTAAGGACCGCACCCTGCAGGGGGACTTCCTCACCACCCCCCACGGTCTGCGGCTGGAAGTCCACTACCCGCACACTAACATTCCCGCCAACTGCCGGAGCAGCCCGCAGCTCTTCCACGCCCTCGGCCACTCCTACCGCACCATGGCCACCTACCTCGGCCACCCGCACCTCGCCTACCCCACCGAATGGGCCCCATGGCAGCACCACATGCCCCGCTAGCACGCCACCACCACTCCACCGCTCACTTTCCATCCACTACCCCCATACCTTCCTTACATCGCCCCAAAATGGTAAACGGAAATCTGCCGCCACAGCCAAATCTTCACCAGACCGCCCACGCACTTACCACTCATCTTCCATTCACGTTAAGTAAACAATATCAATTACTTAAACCATAAATTGCCCCTGAAATTCCTTGACAAATGCCCCCTAAAAGGCTATAATAATTTCAGTAAAAAATCGCCCTGCCCCCAAAACAGGCACTCCCACCGCCAAAATCGCAGTTCTAACTTCTAACCGCCCACATCTCCTTTATACTCATCTAATCCAAGGGGAGAAAAAAATATGTGCGGAATCGTCGGCGTCGTCGGAAATCCTGAAGCCCAGCAAATCGTCCTCACCGGCCTGCAGCGGCTGGAATATCGCGGCTACGACTCCGCCGGTATCGCCTCTTTGGGCGCAGAGGGCCAACTGACCACGCGGAAAGCCGTCGGCAAGCTGCAAGCGCTCCTCGACGAAGTCGCCACCAATCCCATGGGCCCGTCCACCATCGCACTGGGCCACACCCGCTGGGCCACCCACGGTGCTCCCAGCACCACCAATGCCCACCCGCACACGGGGGGCCTCGGCCCCAACACGCTCACCGTGGTTCACAACGGAATTATAGAAAATTATCAAGAACTTAAATCCGAAATGGCGTCCCTCGGCGCCAAGTTCCTGTCCGAAACCGACACCGAAACCATCCCCTACGTCATCGCCGCCTCCCTCGCCCACAGCGCGGATACCATGGCCCAAGCCGTCCACGCCGCCTCCAAAAAATTCCGCGGCAGCTTCGCCTTCGTGGTCATGAAAAACGGCGAAAACAACCAGCTTACCGGCACCCGCCGCGGCGCTCCCCTCTGCATCGGCGTCGCCGAAAACGCCAACTATTTCGCCTCGGACCCTCTCGCCCTAGCAGGCATCACCAGCAAGTTCATCTTCCTGGAAGATGATGATATCGCAACCATTTCCCCCCAAGGTGTGGAAGTCCGGGACGCCACCGGCAAACCGGTCGAACGCCCCGTAAAGACGCTGGACCTCTCCACCGACCTCGCCGGCAAACAAGGCTACAAACACTTCATGCTCAAGGAAATCCACGAGCAACCCGCCGTCGTCTCGAGCATCCTGCAAGCCTACACCACTGCGGACACTCTCCTCCCCACCCTCCCCATGGGCAGCCTCAATTTGGCAGGCGTCACCTACATCAACATCATCGCCTGCGGCACCGCCTCCTACGCCGCCATGGTCGGTAAGTACCTGATAGAACAATACGCCCGTGTCCCCGTGAATGTCGAAGTTGCCTCCGAATTCCGCTACCGCAACCCTCCCTACCCGCCCGGCGGCCTCTTCATCGCCGTCAGCCAGTCGGGGGAAACCGCAGACACTCTGGCGGCATTAGAGCACGCTAAAGCCGCAGGCCAGCACATCCTGGTCTTCACCAACGTCACCACCAGCTCCATGGCCCGCGCCGCCCATGCGGTAATAGACCTCATGGCCGGCCGCGAAATCGCCGTCGCCTCCACCAAGGCCTTCACCGCGATGATGACAACCCTATCCCTCTTCGCCCTCCAGCTCGCCGCTGCCCGTGGCCTTTCCGCGAAGGAAATCAGCACCCACATCACCGCGTTGCGCACTCTCCCCAACCACATCACCAACCAACTTACTAACACCAAACCTCTGGAAGATTTAGCCAACCATCTCACCGCCGCCTCCAGCATGCTCTATCTCGGCCGCGGCTCCCTCGCCCCTATCGCCTTCGAAGGCGCCTTAAAAATCAAGGAAATCGCCTACATCCACGCCGAGGCCTACGCCAGCGGCGAAATGAAAAACGGCCCCATCGCGCTCGTGGATAAAAACCTGCCCGTCGTCAACCTCGCCACCAGCACGGACGGCCTCTTCGAAAAAACTGTGAGCAATCTGAAGGAAGTGGAGGCCCGCCAAGGCCAGGTCATCCTGATAACCGACACCGAAGGCGCCACGAAGCTGGACACCCACACGCGGGACAAACTCACCCTCCTCACCGTCCCCACCGTTCCCGCTTTCATCAGCCCAATGGTCTTCACCATCCCCCTCCAAATCCTCGCCTACCTCACCGCCACAGCCAAAGGTACGGACGTTGACCAACCCCGCAACCTCGCCAAATCTGTCACGGTCGAATAACCGGTAAGGCCCCGCAAAAATGAAGAAACCCTGCACAGCAGGGCTTCTTCATGTCCTCCAACAGAATGTTCGTAATGACGGATATGTCTACTGCACCACGTTCCCCTGTGAACTGAACACCCATCCGTGTGCCGCCGCAACCTGCGGATAAACCACATGAATCAGCTCAAGTTCCCCGTCATCAGGGCATACAGCGCCACGCCCGCAAAGCTCACATCCGGCCGCAGACGCCAACCGGCCGAGAATATCCCAAAGCCGAAGCTCCAGAGTTTCAATCCAAGGGTCGCGGCCACCTAAAAACATGAGGGTAGGAGCGCCTTCCGGCTGTTGCCCCCAGTAAGGCACCCAAGCTGTCTCTCTCAGCCAGCTATACAGGGTTTCAAGGTTTGCCGTTTCACCGGAAAAATCATGGTCCTGGTGCAATCTCGGTCCTGGCAAGGCATCAATCTGCGCCTGCAATATCTTCAAATCCTCAAGCAAAGCCTTGGCATGGGCAGGTATCGCCGCTGCTATCTTCAAACCCGGCTCACCAGCATTTCCACTTATCGCATTCATGCATCACGTCCTTCACTCTGCACACCACGCCCCATATCACGGTAAACATATCCTTTAGTCACAGTTGGTTGCGTCACTTCCCGCAACCAGCCACCCAGCCTCATGGCAAGTTCCAACATAGCCTTGTCCCCCATTTTTCTTGTCATTGAAAACTCCTCAGGGCTTAAATAAGTCCCTTCCCCAACCCTACAATGCTAACCACGCAGGTTTGGTTCCCCCGCAACCACAATCTGCGGCTCCTGCAGAATATCCACAGCCGCAGCACGGTATCCAAACTCATGGCTAGCCTCAGCTTCTGCAATAATCACCTGTCCAGCCTCCACGTGTTGAGCCTCAGCCAAAACCCAGCCAAACCCCAACCAACCCGTCGCAATTCCAACCCACGCCGCAACGATAACCTGTTTCATGATCATTCTCCGTTTTTCGTTTTTTTAAAGTCTATCTTGGTATAAGCACCGCTCCCCTGCCCACTGGCGGGAAACTTCAACAGTCATTGTGTTAATGAAAAGGGACGTTCCTTAAACCCGATGCACGACAGTCGTAACCGTGCCCCAGATTTTAAACTCCTGCTCCGGCCCGACCTTGATAACCGGATATTTCTCATTCTCCGGCACCAGTTCAACACCACCATTCTTGCGGCGAAGACGCTTAACCGTAAGGTCACCATCAACAACCGCAATCACAATGCTGTTTTCACGGGCTTCAATGCTACGGTCCACCACAAGGATGTCTCCCTCATGGATTCCCGCACCCAACATGGAATCCCCCTGAACACGCACAAAGAACGTTGTCGCTGGGTGCTGCACCACATAACTGTGCAGGTCCAAACGCTCATCATGGTGGTCATCGGCCATGGTCGGCATCCCGGCTCGCACCATGGAACTATACAAAGGCAAACCACGCCCCTTCAGCTCCACAAGCTCCGCCACATCACTCACCAAACTAACCGGCACTCTCACAGGTATTGTCGGCTCACCGAACTTGCCAGTTCCTTTCGGACGTCCAGCTCCCAATCGTTTTCCGCCTCGTGTCATGTGCCTATGCCTCGTTTGTTAATGTCATTATTCGCACAACAATCAAACCTGTCAACATTAATTATGCACAAATATCAAAAAAACGGGCATAAGCCCGTTTTTCAAAAACTTGCAGAAGAAACTATTTAACTTCTACAGCGGTTTCACTCACGTCTTTGCGGGCCCACCATGGCTTCAAGGTGGTCTCACTAACCTGGTCAGTACCACTCACGGTAGTTACAGTGGTTAAACTCACAACGACATTGTTCACAACCACAGCCTTGGTCTTGTCAGCTTGCTCGGCAACAACCTTCTTAGCCTTGGGTGCAGGCTTGGCAGCTTTCTTGGCTGGTTCGGCAACAACACTCATTTCATAGGGTAGTTTATCCCCATTGTGGAACTCTACGCGGCGGTTAGCGGCGCGGCCGGCCTTAGTCGTATTCGCAGCTACCGGGTGCAGCTCGCCATAACCAACGGCTTGCAGGCGTTCCTTGGCCACACCATCACGCATCAGGGCACGCATGGCAGCTTCAGCACGCTGTTGGCTCAGCCATTTGTTGTAAAGCTTACTACCGGTCACATCAGTGAAACCAGCCAGCACCATCTTCTCATCCACACAGGCAGTCATCTGTTCGCCAACGACTTTAAGCTTAGCCTTGTGCTCAGGCGTCAGGTCAGCCTTATCGAAAGCAAACATCAGCGTCTGGGCTTTAAGGTCAAGCTTATCACTGCAGGCAGCAACAGCTTGGGCAGCTTCTTCACCGGCAGCAGGTTCAACATCAACAACGGTCGGGCTCACAACGTCCACAGCGAAGGCAGCTTTGTATTCCTTGGGCAATACTTGGCTCACATCCTCTTCCATTTTATCGGAGTACTGTTTATCCAGCACACTGCCACTCACCATCACTTCGGTACCGGAAATAATCGCTTTAGCTTCTTCCATATTGGAAATATGCATCAACACGGCACCAACGGCGCTGCGCCAGCCAGCAGGGGCACCCTCAACAACATTCAACTTAGTGGCATCAACATTCGCGGCTTCGTAACGGTTGGTCGCAAGCTTCACCAAAACATCCTTGCTCGCTTCATCAGGCACACTGCCTTCCAGAACAATCTTCTCACCTTCTTTAACAATCGTCAGCGCATAGTCCTTGGCCACGGCAGGCTTGCTAACCTTAGTTGTCTTAGCAACCACTTCAGTTGCGGAAACAACAGCCGTACCACTCACAACCTCACCAGCAACGGTCAGGTTATCTTGTACTTTGGAAACTCCAAACACGCGGGTGGCCACATTCATGGCACGGGCTTTGGCATCAGCATCCGGCGCGGTGCCAGTCAGCACAACGTCACGGCCCTCAACAGCTACGTCAGCCCATAGCAGGCCCTGTTCGGCAAGGCCGGTTGTCACGCGCTCGGCAATATCTTGTTCAATGCGCGGGCTCAGCCAGCGCACGCCCAGCACCATGGTGTAAACCAGCACAGCCAGTACGGCTGCAGTTAATAATAGTCGGCTCATAGGTCATCTCCCCAATTTGTATGCGCTAAGTATGCAAAGTTAGTGCAGGTAAGCAACACCTCTGCTCACTCCGAAAGCACTCATCATGAATATTTTATACAATTCACATCCTGTGGGGCTCCATCGCTTACTTCGCGTTGCGTAATCAGGCGCACCTGTGGCATACAGCTCCCACGCGCCCGTAGCTCAGTGGATAGAGCATCAGCCTTCTAAGCTGTTGGTCGCAGGTTCGATTCCTGCTGGGCGCGCCACTTAAAACAAAATCCTACTTCCGCCGCTTCCACGGCATCACAAAGCGCTTCCGCTCCGTATCCACCGTCCACACCACCTTCCCCACACGCTCGGCCCCCGCTCGTATTTTCTTATTGGAACCTATCACCAGCGCATAGCGCCCCTCTTTCCAAACAGCCAAATCATCACGGCTATTACCAATATAATCGAATTTCTTAACACCCCAGCGCGCAACCAGTGCTGCCGCCTTTCGCGGCCCAGTCAGGTTGATATCCGCATTATCCGTACCCACCACCTCATAATCCAGCCCTTTGGCCGCAACCGCACGCTTCACAAGGCGGGTCGTGCTCCCTGTCACCACCACCACCGTGCGCCCACGCGCCTTTTCCGCCGCAATCCGCTCTAAAACGCGGTCTTCCCACGGTAATACCGGCGCCCAGTCATATTGTTCGGCTAGCGTCTCAAGGCGCAGCTTCATCGCCGCCCGCCCCTTCGTCAGGTGCAACCAGCCAAGCTTTGCCAGCATCCACGGGCGTGTCCGCAGCACCCAGAAAATACCTTCCCACGTCAAATCACTCAGGTGCATGGTCCCGTCAAAGTCCACAATCAGCGGAATCGCCAAATCAGCCTTGTCAGAACCAGCCGTAATCATCGGGGAAGTCTTCGTCATGCCCGCACCATACTCCAATCAGGCACATAAAAAAACCGGCCAAGGCCGGTTATCCCAAATTATCTGGTGCTGCTAGGCGGGATTGAACTGCCGACCTCGTCATTACCAATGACGCGCTCTACCACTGAGCTATAGCAGCACACACGGCTCTCCTACCTAATATCAGCCCCCCTCGTCAATCACAAAAAGTGCCTATGCCTTGAAAAACATCACGCTACCATTGCCACAAAGGCTTAAAAGCCTTAAAAACAAGCCATGAACACATCCGCAGCCCCCCAAAATAGCCCCGAATCCATCTCAGACCTCCGCGCCCAGCGCGAATTCAAATTTGCAGAATATCTCAAGCGTGGCGGCACCTCCTACCCTAATGATTTCAAACCCACCGCCACCGCGGCCGAACTCAGCACGCTTTATGCGGACACAACCCTCTACAGCCAACAAGCTTTAATCGACACCCCCACCCCCACCTACAGCCTCGCCGGCCGCCTTATGCTGTTGCGCTCCTTCGGCAAGCTCATCTTTGCCCGGATTCAAGACGCCTCCGGCCAGTTCCAAATCACCGTGAGCCTCGACGCCTCCGGCCCCGAAGTCTTCGCCCTGTTCAACGACTGCACCGACATCGGCGATATCCTCGGCGTCACCGGCCACATCAGCCGCACCAACAAGGGCGAACTCTCCCTCCACGTTGAAAGCTTCGCTATCCTCACCAAGGGCCTGCAACCGCTACCGGACAAATACCACGGCATCGCGGACATCGAAGCCCGCTACCGCCAGCGGTATCTGGACCTCATCATGAACCCGGACGTCCGCGCCACCTTCACCGCCCGCTCCCGCGCCATCACCGCCATCCGCGGCTTCCTGGACAGTCACGGCTATCTGGAAGTCGAAACCCCCGTCCTCCAGCACCAGGCAGGCGGCGCTTCAGCCCGCCCCTTCAGCACGCACCATAATGCTCTCGACATCCCCCTGAACCTCCGTATCGCCCCCGAGCTCTTCCTCAAACGCCTCCTCGTCGGCGGCTTTGAACGTGTCTACGAGCTCTCCCGCAACTTCCGCAACGAAGGCATCAGCATCAAGCACAACCCGGAATTCACGATGCTGGAGTTCTACTGCGCCTACGGCACGCGGGAAGACGCCATGACGTTTATGGAAGACATGCTCCGCCACACCGTCCAAACCGTCTGCGGCACCACCAAAATCACCTATGCGGAAGGCGAAATCGACTTCGCCCCCGCCTTCACCCGCATGACGATGCGCGACGCTCTCCTCACCAAAGCAGGCTTCACCGAAGCAGACCTCGAACACGTCGATTCCCTCGCCACCGCGGCCAAAGCTAAAGGTGTTCCAGTGCCCACCCCCATGGTGCCCTACGGCGAGCTCTTCCAACTCTGCTTCGAAGAACTCGTTGAAAAGCAGCTCATTCAGCCGACCTATATCATGGACTACCCCATCGAAACCTCGCCCCTCGTGCGCCAGATCCCCGGCCGCCCGGGCTGGACGCAACGCGCCGAGCTCTACATCGCAGGCCGCGAGCACGGGGAATTCTATAGTGAACTAAACGACCCGATAGACCAACGCAGCCGCTTCATGGCCCAAATCGAAAAAGCCAAAGCGGGCAACGCCGAAGCCATGCCGTTTGACCATGACTTCCTCCACGCCCTCGAAACCGGCATGCCCCCCGCCTTCGGTGTGGGTCTGGGAATCGACCGCCTCGCCATGCTCCTCACCAACCAACCGAGCATCCGGGACGTCCTCCTCTTCCCCCTCCTCCGCCCCAAAGCGGACTAAGCACCACACTACAGAAACGGGGGCCAATGCCCCCGTTTCGTTATCCAAGTTACTTAATAGTCAAGGTTTTGATATCAACGCGCGGGTGGATATCAAACAGGCGTCTCAAAGCCTCACTTGCCAAAGCCTGCGCGGAATCAGAGGAATAACCTTCCGGCTGAATAATAGCCCCGCAAGCCCTCATCTCAGCCGCCGCCTTGGCCGTATCAAAAGTTCCACTCTTTACCTCGGCAGTCACGTCTTTTCCTCGATAAATAATCGGCATGATGTTTCTCCGGTTGAACCTGCAACCGATATAAAACCAACCACTCAATCGCGCAACAAAATCAAATGCTTTATTAATAAATTACTAATGCAGCAAGCGCCCTGCCGGTGTCTTCTCAGCCTCAGCAACCCGCTCTTCACTTGCCCCACTCTCATCGTCACGCGGCAGGGCCCGCACCGGCAAGTGCCGCTGCACACTGCGCCACAGGCTCACATGGGTCGGCGCCACATAGGTCGCCTTGCCCTGCGCCAGCACCTGCTCACTCACCAGCATCAACTCACTGCCTTCCACCAGTTTCAGCAGCTCCAGCTGCACCGGCTGAATCTGCATCACCCACACCAGCACCTGCACCGGCGTCACAATGCCGTTTTCGTCATCGGTGAAGGTAAACATCGGCGCCGCCGCAATGCGGTCAATTGCAATCTTATCGAGTTTCAGGGTCTTCGCGAATAACTCGCCCAACTGTGCCCGCGCCGCCGCTTTCATCGCAGTCGCGACGTCACCATGCTTGCCAAGGCCCATAAAACTTACCAGCCGCGCGCGGCTGTCCCGCGCTTTGGGGTTACGCAGCATCACCATCTGGCGGCCACCGTCTTGGGCCATCCATAATACCAGTGCTCCAGCCAGCCCCACATGTCCGGCGGGCAAAACCTGCATGGGCGTGCCGTACAAGTGCGTTAACAGTCCGTTCATAAGCTTCTGGCGCAGCAGCATAAACCGCCACCACCCACGCTGAATCCGCGCTTTTAAGGGCATGTCTGCGGCGGCTGAAGAAAAATGTACCATTACATTTATTATAGGCATCTCTGGCAGCGCGTGCAACGCCAACGGTGCGGCAAACATGCCCTTCATTCAGGCGCCCCAATTTTGAACGAACCCTTTTCAAAACCCCATAATCCGCCTACGGTGCCCCCATGTTTTTAGAAGAATACGACACGCCCGAAACCCTCCCGCAAACCAGCGGCACGTCCTTTCACAACCCCGCCGAAGCCCTGCTGCAGGGCCTGAATCCGGAACAGGCCAAAGCCGTCCAGCATATCGACGGCCCCCTCCTCATCCTCGCGGGCGCCGGCACAGGTAAAACCAACGTGCTTACCCGCCGTATCGCTTACATGCTGCTCACGCAAAGCGCCTACCCTTCCCAAATCCTCGCCGTAACCTTTACCAACAAGGCCGCCAAGGAAATGGCGGAACGGACCGAAAAACTCATCGGCCAGTCCACCTCCGGCATGTGGCTCGGCACCTTCCACCGCTTGGGCGTTCGGCTCCTGCGCACCCATGCCGAGCGCGTCGGCCTCCGCCCCCAGTTCGTGATTCTCGACCCCGACGACCAGCAACGCCTCGTCACCCAAATCCTGAAGGATGCCGGCGTAGACCCCCAGCAATTCCCACCGCGCCTCGTCACCAACCTGTTCAACCGCTACAAGGACCACGGCTGGACTCCCCTCGAAGTGCCGTCCGACGAATACGCCACTCTCGGCAATCGCGGCCAGCAACTCTTCACCGAATACCAAACGCGCCTGAAGGCCCTGAACGCCGTGGACTTCGGGGACCTCCTCCTCCTCCCTCTACACCTCCTCACCCGCCATCCGGACATCGCCGAGCACTACCAGCGCACCCTCAAATACATCATGGTGGACGAGTACCAGGACACCAACCCCGTGCAGTACGAGCTGCTGCGGCTGCTCGCCCCGCCGCAAGAACGTCCCAACCTGGTGGTGGTGGGGGACGACGACCAGTCCATCTATAGCTGGCGCGGCGCCCAAGTCGCCAACATTCTCCGCTTTGAAAAGGACTTCGAAGGCGCCGAAGTCATCCGCTTGGAGCAAAACTACCGCTGTACCGGCCACATTCTCGCCGCCGCCAACGGTGTCATCGCCAACAACAAGCAGCGCCACGGCAAATCGCTCTGGACGGACTTCGGCGACGGCTCGCAAATCGAACTCCACCCCCAAACGGACGATCGCGAGGAAGCCCGCTTCGTCGCGGACGCCGCCTGGCAGCACAACCGCAACGGCGGAAAATACGAGGACATCGCCCTCCTCGTCCGCACCGCCGCCCAAACCCGTTCCTTGGAAGAAGCCCTCATCCGCGCAGGCTTGCCCTACACCTTTGTCGGCGGCCTGAAGTTCTATGAACGCAAGGAAATCCGGGACGCTCTCGCCTACCTCCGCCTCATCGCCAACCCTACCGACAACCTCGCCTTCCAGCGCATCGTCAACGTCCCCCGCCGCGGTGTGGGGGATACCACTCTGGCCACGATTGACCACGAGGCCCGCACCACCGGCGAAAGCTTGGAAATCGCCACCCGTAACCTCATCGAGCGCGGTCAGGTCTCCGGCAAATCCGGCAGCGCACTGGGCAACTTCCTCCTCAACCTCACCACATGGCGCACCGTCATGCAGATAGAATCCCCCGATAGGCTCGCCGAACGCATGCTCGAAGAATCCGGCTACCTGCAAATGCTACGGGACGACAAAACCGAAGGCGCCGAAGACGCCAAAACGCGCATGGACAACCTCAAGGAAATGCTCCGCGCGATGCAGGACTATCCGGACCTCAACAGCTTCCTGGACCACGTCTCCCTGGTCTCGGACGCCGACACCGAAGAAACCGCGGACACCATCAAAATGATGACCATCCACGCCGCCAAAGGGCTGGAATTCCATACTGTCTTTCTCCCCGGTTTCGAAGAAGGCATCTTCCCTAACCAACGCGCCATGAACGAAGAAGGCCAGAAGGGGCTGGAAGAAGAACGTCGTTTGGCCTACGTCGCCATCACCCGCGCCCGCCGCAAGCTTGTCATCAGCTTCGCCCACGCCCGCCGCATGTACGGCCAGTTCCTGCCGGGAGCCCCCTCGCGCTTTATCGGCGAAATCCCACCCGAACACATCCGCACCGTCGGCGGCATGATGCCCAACCGCAGCCCCTTCGGCTATAGCAACAGCGGCGGCGCGTCCTACGGCGGCGGTGGCGGCAGCTTCGGTGGCGGCGGTTTCCGCCCCCAGCAAGGCTCAAGAACCGACTTCCGCAGCAATAAAACGGGAACCGACTACGCCCGCCCTGCCGAACCGATGATCGCCTACTCCAAAACCCAGCTCCAGCAGCAGGCGGAAAGCCCCAAAGCCAGCATGAGCAATTCGGACTATGCCGTGGGCCAAAAAGTCCACCACACCAAGTTCGGCGCAGGCCTCATCAACGCGGTGGAAGGCTCCGGCGCGGAAACCAAGCTGGTCATCACCTTCAAGCATGCCGGCCAAAAACGCCTGCTCGCCAGCCTCGCCAACCTGCAAATCACTTAACCGCCGATGTTGGAAACAGGAATCGCCAACATTCACTGGTTACTGAACGTCCTGTTCAGTATGGCGATTCCTATCACCCTAACCTTGGCCCTCGCCCTCACTGGCTGGGCTTTAGCCCGCCGTTACCCCCTCAAAATCCACTTGGCCATGCTCGCGGCCGCCTCGTGCCTCACCCTAGCTCTGGCCGTCCTGCAAGGCTTTGTCCTTCCATCCACCCCGCCGGAACGCCTCCCAAACACCCTCCGCGTCGCCCACCTCAACACCTATATCCCGAGCCTGGACTTCGCCCCGAAACTCGCCTTCGCCCATCAATCGAATGCCGACATCATCTCACTGCAAGAACTCCACACGGACCTCACCGCCCTCATCCGCGCAAATCCGCCCCTGCCCTACCATATCCTGAGCACCGACATCACCCAACCCTACCACCTGCCCATGATGCTCCTCAGCCGCTGGCCCATCAGCCATGTCCAAAGCCTCGGCCAGCGCCTCGAACTCTATAGAATCAGTCACCCCCAAACACCTTTTTACGTCCTCCAAATCCATCCCCACGCCCCGCACACCCATACAGCTCTGGCCGCCCGCAACAGCCAGTGGCACATGCTGGCTAGCACCACACTTCCCACGCCCCTCATCACTGTGGGGGACTTCAACACCACGCCATGGGATGAATCCCTCCGCCCCCTCCTGAAAACCCTCCACGCCGCCAACCATTTGCCCACATGGCCCACCAAAGCCCCCCTCACCCCCATCGATAACATCCTGACGTCCGCCGACCTCCCTACCCCCCAAATCATCCGCATCCATGTGAAATCATCGGACCACCTCGCCCTCATCGCCGACTTCCCCCTCCTCCCTCATACCTCAAAATAGCTCCCTCCTCCGGTTCCTCTGGTTCCTTTGGTTCCTATCGTCCCCCCTCGACAACCCCGCAAATCTATCGCATACACATTCCTGCAACTTTTTGCACGGGAGACACCTCATGAACCTTTCCATTACCCGCAACAGCAACGAAGACAGCGCCATCCTGACCGCCGCCGTCAAAAGCATCTGGCCGGAAGCCACCGAAAACGAAAAATTTCAAGGCAAAGGCGTCGTTCTCGCTGCCTGGCACCTCAACAAGCAGGGCGAACGCAGCGAACGTCTGAGCCTCGAGGGGTTTGAACCACACTTCACGCTCATCCACCGCAGCCTTTCACGCGGCTCGCTCACCTTCGGCCGCATCACCTTGCAGTATTATCGTGAAAAGGATCACCTCAGCTTCCACAAGCAGGATGTCGTCCTTCCCGATGTCCTCAACGCCACCAATTTCGCCGCCATCATCGCAGCGTTCCATGAAGAAATGAAGGCCGGCCTCGGCGCCATGGCCTGAACTACCCAAACGCAAAAAAGGGCCCCTCATAGGGGCCCTTTCAGCATTCAGGGATTACACCTTGAACCGTCCGGTCTGCATGTTCAGTTCTTCGGCACTCTGGCTCAGGCTGGAACTCGCAATCTGCGCTTCCTGCACGTTGTGCATCACACTCTGCATCTGTACCCGGAATTCACCGATGCTCTGGCTGATGGTGTTCACCGCAATCGTCTGCTGCTCAACTGCCGCCACCACGCTGCCACTGTTGCTGCGCACTTCGTCAAGGGCGCCGCCCACGCTGTCCAGCGCCTGCTTGGTCTTGGTCACGCTGGCTTGCAGGTTGCTCACTACCTTGGCAATCTCATCCGTGCTGGCACTGGTGCTACCGGCAAGCTTGCGCACTTCGTCGGCCACCACCGCAAACCCGCGCCCGGCATCACCGGCACGCGCCGCTTCAATCGCCGCGTTCAGGCTCAGCAGGTTAATCTGCTCACTAATGCCCTTAATCACTTCCAGCACCGTACCAATCGCACTGGCACTGCCGGAAAGCTCGGTTACGTTCTGTACCACACCACTAATCGCGGTCACAATGTCCTCGGTCGCGCGGCCACTGCGCTGGGCCTTGTTGTTCACTTCGCTCGCGGAAACACTGGTTTCCTCAAGGCTCGCCGCAATGTTGGTCAGGCTCGCTTCCTGCTGGTTGGTAACAGTCGCAATGCTCTCCATACCGGCACTCAGCTCGTGGGCGGCAGCACTTACAGTTTGCGCCGCATCCTGCGTGCTACGCACCACACCCGTCAGTTCAACGGCCGTGTTGTTGAACTGAGTCATCGCCTTGGCAATTTCATCATCGCCAACAACCTTGCCACGCACACGTAAATCAAGCTGGGCAAGGGCATTAAATGCTCGGTTAAGCTCAACCATACCGCTGTTAATACCCCTCGTAACCATAAAGCTCACAATCGTCACAAGCAGCGTAACCACAAGCACCACAACACCCAGAATCCACAACGCTTCCGTGAACGAATTCTGGGAATTCAGGTAACTCTGGTCAGCTCCTTTTTGGTTCAGGTCCGAGAGGTCCTGGTTGGCACGAGAGAGGGCAAGGCTCGCCTTGATTTCGCCGGCGATCACCT
>JAIXZU010000133.1 GCA_027489415.1 Alphaproteobacteria bacterium | reverse complement strand
TGATAAACGTTTAAGGTGGGCATTTCGAGTGCTGTATACTTTATTTATATTTAGATTACAAGCGAAAAACCCCCTGCTTATGGGCAGGGGGTTTTTCTTTATGGGCGAGTTGCCGCTTATTCGGCGGAGGGTGGGGTGTAGAGCATCTGCAGGGCCGGTTTTGTCGGTTCGAACACCAGCACGAAAAGGTACGCGAAGGTGCTGAGGGCGACAACGGCGATGAGGGCCGGTGCCATGAAGAGGCCGACGGCAGACACGATGGTGCCGGTGGCGTGCAGCGCGATGCCCAACTTGTAGAGACCTACCCAGAAAATGGCGCAGAGCAGGATGGCGATGATCAGGATTTTGAAGCGGAGAGTCATGCGTTTATCCTCCCAGAAAACGCTGTGATATTTGGGGAGAAACCTCCCCGGTGGGATTTCAGTATAGGATGATTTGGGTAAAGAACAATCCCCCCGTTTTGCGGGGGGATTGGGAGTGCGAGGGGGAAGGTCAGGCAGCGGTCTTCTTCTTGGCCGTGCGGGGACGCTGGGCGGTTGGTTGCGGTGCCGACATCTGGTTCGCGGTGTAGGGCGGTGCCTTGACGTTCTTCAACGACATATAGCCAACCGCATTTTTCGCGAACTTGAGCAGGAAGGCGCGGAGTTCGGGTGTGTCCGGCATCAGGCATTCTTCCGTGCTGTTGAGGCTGGCGACCTTGATGTAGGGGCCGGACGGCAACTGGTGGATGAGGTGGCCTGAGGCGAGGCGTTTCCCTTCGTGGACTTCCAGCAACTGATCGTTCAGCTTGGTGTAGAAGCGATCCGTGCGCATGTGGCGAATGATGGCTAAGAGAATCAGTCCGGATATCAGGGTAATGACCAGATTGCGGGTTGTTATCGGTTCATAGACCCCTGCCACCAGTATGAAACTTGCATAAGCCACAAGTACCCAGTGTGACAGCCCCGGCAGGGCGTGGGACATGTTGATGAAGTAATGATTGCCGTCATGTTCGAGGACCATGCGGTTATCCGCGAGGAGGCGGCCTTCGAGCATATCGTGCAGATGGTAGATGGTGTAAGCGTGATACAAAACTGCGGCAGTGCACACGATGACGCCTGCGATGATGACAGCCAAAAGTTGCGGCGTATTCCCCATAACCGCCATGGAGAGGAGAATGATGGTGACGAGGACGGCCATTTCGGCAGCGACGTAGAAGCACTGTTTGAAGATTTGGGACAACAGCATGGAAATGTCCTTCCAAACGAGGGGAGATGGGGCGGAATGCCCGTACGGCGGTTTAAGTATACGATTTTGAAGAGATTGGCAAGAAAAATCCCCCCCCCGCTTGTGGCGGGGGGGAGTCGGGTGCGGGGTTAGTCCACCATGGCGCTGTGGACGGGAGGCTTTGCGGGAGCCTCGTCCTCAACGCCGATGAGGAAGTGCTTGTATTCGAGCAGCTTCATCCGGCGCGTCAGGGTGTTCGGCAGCCAGACCGTGTCGTCCGAGCCGACGATGCGGACTTCGATTTCCGAGGTGCCGTCCTCCAGTTCGCGGAGGAGCTGGCCGGAGGTAAGGCGCTTGCCTTCTGTGATCTCCTCCAGGCGGTTGTAGATCGATTCCATGTGGTCCATGTAGCACGCGGCTGCATAGCAGACATGAATGACGAGCATGCCGCCAACCCAGGTGAAACCTCCCCCGGTGTAGGCCACGAGAGTGGTCCCGCTGGCCATCAGGAGGAAGGTGATCGACCTGCCGCTGGCCCAGTTACCGGCCGGGACGAAATGGCCGTCGATGATGACGTCGCCATCCTTGAGCCATTTCTTCGCGGTGATGCCGTCCTTGAAAATGGCTTTCTCCAGCCATTTGAGGAGGATAGCAAACACCACGAGCAGGGCCCAGGCGAAGGCATGCCCCGTGGGGAAGGTGTCGTTGTTCAGCATCATGTGCAGGAGCACAATGAAATAGGTTAAAGCGTATGTTGCTGCTGTGTGGGCGAGCAACTTGGCGATGTAAAGCTTTTGCATGGGGATGTCTCCGTGAACGTAGGGGGCGATGGCCCCCTTAAGAACGTTGGTTTGGATATAGGGCGCGAGTTGGAGGGTTACAAGGGGCAAAAAAACCCCGCCTTGCGGCGGGGGGTTGGGCGGTTCAGTAGCCGTTGTAGTAGCGGTACCTGTCCCAGCCGCGCTGGGGGCCGTAGTACGGGCGGCGCGGGCCGTTGTAGGTGTTGTAGGTGTTGTAGGTGCGGCCGTTGTTGTCCGACGCCAGGGCGGCGCCTGCTGCGAGGCCGATGACGCCAGCGACGACGGCGGTGGTGGCAATGTTGTTGTTCTGGGCCTGAATGGCGCGGACACGCTGGTATTCGAAGCCAGTGTAGGCGACGCCGTCCGCCGGAGGGGGAACGGCCTGACAGGCGGCGAGGCTGAGCGTGGCGAAGAGCAGAGCGATTTTTTTGAACATGGTGAGGCTCCTTTCAGAGCGCAAGAGGGCGGGGAGATGCGGGCCTGTAGTGCAGGTAGGGGGTTTATGGCAGATTTTGTATGCAGGTGCAAGGGGGAGTAGGGTTAAGGGTTAATGGGTAAATGGGGTCGCATAGGTTGATAGAGTGGTGGAGGACATAGGTTGGGGGTGTCATTTACCGGAAGTGCTTGGGATGGGTAGGGGTTGCGCCGGCACGGTGGAAACTTACCAAAAATGGGATTTTTGGAATTTCCATACGACTAGCGCGGTGGCTTCGGCGATTGCGTTGAGGAGTACGCTGGTGGGAAGGCTTAGGATGGGGGTCCCGGGTCTGGGCAATCTTACCATTTTAG
>JAIXZU010000145.1 GCA_027489415.1 Alphaproteobacteria bacterium | reverse complement strand
GTCGGCCTCAACGGCGGCCTCTCCGCCTACGGCCTCGCCAACGGCCAGCGCTTCTGGCGGGTGGATATCCTCACCTCGCAAATGCCCATCATTGCAGGCATGCAAATCTTTGCACTGACAGAGAAGGGGGACATGGTCGCCCTGAACCGGAGGGACGGCGGCACCCGCTGGGTCACGGCATTGAACGACGGCCTGCCCGCAGCGGAAGGCACGCGCTACTGGTCAGGCCCAGTCCTCGCAGGCGGCCGCCTGATAGCCACGAGCTCGGACGGCTACGCAGTCAGCGTGAACCCAGAAACCGGCGCCAAACTCGCCAGCACGAATCTGGACGAACCGACCACACTGCCCCCCGTCGTCGCCGAAGACGCGCTCTTCTTCCTGACCGACTCCGGCCGCATCATCTCCTTCCGCCAAAAGTAGGTCCGGTCATACGGGGGGCCACAAAAACGGGGGTGCCATGCACCCCCGCTCCGTTTTCGTGTGCCGCAAAACCTCATCCCCCGCTTCCCATCCCTATCCATCCGCTTTCCTTACACTATCCACCAATGGAAAGTAAAAATCCGCCCCCACAGCCAACTTCACCAAAAACAGTTCATCCACTTACCATCCACTTTCCATCACAAATAAATAACAATATCAATAACTTATAAAAACATCCTCACCCGAAAATCCTTGACAAATCCGCCAAAATCCGCTATAATACATCAGTTAAAACAGCAAAAAACCAGCTATTCCGCCGCTTTCTCGCGGTCATAAACCGCCTGCGCGGCATCAATTTCATCCGCATGCGCCGCCGCCCATTTTCCCAGTCCATGAATCGGCTCCAACAAACTCTTACCAAGCTTCGTCAGCTCGTAATCAACCCGCGGCGGCACGGTCGGCGTCACGGTTCTTGTCACCATCCCGTCACGCTCCAAACCTTTTAAAGTAAACGTCAGCATCCGCTGGGAAATGTTGGGGATGCGCTTCCTAAGTTCGCTGAACCGCAAACTGCCGTCGCCCAGCAAAATCACCACCAGCACGGTCCATTTATCGCCAATGCGCTGTAAAATCGGCGCCACGCGGCTACACTGGGTGGGAACATGAATGTGACTAGGTGCCATGGCTGTGCCTTCTTGCGCTGTTCAAATTGTACGTCTATTTATGAGACATAGTAACTAATTGTTACTGACACAACCAGCCAAGGAAGTAAACCATGAACATCCTCCACCTCGACAGCTCCATCATGCCCGAAGGCTCCGTCAGCAGCCAATTATCTGCCGAAATCGTCGCCAAACTCAAGGCCCTCAACCCCACCGCGCAGGTCACTTACCACAACCTCGCCGCCAAACCGCTGGCCCACCTCACGCTGCCGGAATTCAGCACGGAAGAGTCCGCAACCCTCATGGCGGAGTTCAAAGCCGCGGACATCCTCGTCATCGGCGCCCCCATGTACAACTTCAGCGTTCCAACCCAACTGAAGGCATGGATAGACCGCATCGCCGTCGCAGGCCAAACCTTCCGCTACACCGCAAACGGCCCGGAAGGCCTCGCCGGTGGCAAGCGCGTCATCATCGCCGCCTCCTCCGGTGGCTTCTACGGCCCGCAAAGCCCCGCTGCCGCCCTCAACCACCAGTCGGTTTATCTTACCCACGTCTTTAATTTCTTAGGGATAACCGACATCCAAACCATCTCCGCCGAAGGCGTGGCAGTCAGTCAGGAAGCCAAAGCTGAAGCCATTTCCAAGGCCACAGCAACCATCGGCCACCTCGCGGCCTAACGTCCGCACAAGCAGGGAAGGGGGGCCACAGGCCCTCCTTTCATTTTGCGACGTATACACATCATCCCTCGCCATCGCGCTCAAAACCTGTTAAAGCCAGTCTATGAGCCTTCCATCCATCGCCATTCTCGGCCGCCCCAACGTCGGTAAATCCACGCTGTTCAACGTGTTGGCACGTCCCGCGCGCGGCAGCCGCACCAATGCCGTGCGCGCCGCCACCATGGCCATCACCCACCCGCAAGCAGGAACCACGCGGGACGTCCGCCGCACTCCCGGCGAACTCTTCGGCCTGCGCTTCATGCTGCTGGACACCGCCGGTATCGAAGAAGGCAAAATCGCCGAAAACTCCCACGCCGGCCACCGCGGCCACGGCCGCCTGAATCAAGCGGTGTCGGACGCTCCCCCCCTGCAAGCCGTCCTCAACAAGCTCGCCTACGCCGCCGCCGAAAAGGCCGACCTCCACATCCTGATTATCGACGGCGCCGCAGGCGTCACTCCGGCGGACCGTGCCCTCGCGCAACGCCTCCGCAAAATGAACAAACCACTGATTTTGGTGCTGAATAAGTCGGACCTCCGCGTCTCGGAGGGCCACCTCGCCGACGTCGAAACCCTCGGTTTCGGCCAACCGCTCCTCCTCAGTGCCGCCCACTCCCAAGGTCTGGAGGACCTCTACCAAGCCCTGAAAAAGCACATCCCCGAAACCCCCGAAGCTGAGGAAGAACCGGAGGAAGAAACACCAGAAACCGCCGCAGAAGCAACCGAGGACGACGCTACAGAGGACACCGGAACCGACTTCGACCCGAACGACGAAGCCGCCATCGAAGCCGCCTATTCCCGCTTCCCCAAACGCCCCGAAGGCGCCATCCGCCTCGCCATCATGGGCCGCCCCAACGTCGGCAAATCCACCCTCACCAATGCCCTGCTGGGGGACGAAGTCATGCTCACCGGCCCCACCGCAGGCCTCACGCGTGAAGCAGTCCCGCACGACTTCGAGCACGACGGCCAAACCTATCTGCTGATAGACACCCCCGGCATCCGCCGCAAAGCCAAAGTGGATAAAGAAAGTCTGGAATTCTTAAGCGTAGGCCAGTCCATTCAGGCCGTGGAAAAAGCGGACGTGATCATTCTGGTCATAGACGCCTCAACCCACAACATCAGCACCGGCAAATGGGAAGTGTTCGAACAGCAGGACGCCCAAATCGCCTCCATCGCCATGAACCAGTACAAACCCCTCATCGTGGCCCTGAACAAGTGGGACGAAGTCGAAAACAAAACCGCCTGCTTGGCTGATATCAAAACCCAACTCCACCACCGCATGACCTCCGTGCACACTCCGCACGCCGTTGCCATCTCCGCGCTCCACAGCAAGGGCATGCACGCGCTTATGAAGGCCGTGGAAGAGGTTTTCAACAACACCTATGCCACCTTCAGCACAGGCAAACTCAACAACTTGCTGTCCCGCGTGCTGGCCAAGCGCAGCCCGCCCCTCGCCAACGGCAAGGTCGTCAGCCTGAAGTTCATCCGCCAGTCGGACACCAACCCCCCCACCTTCACCTTCTGGGGTAACCGCATCTCGGAAGTCTCGGACACCTACAAACAGTTCCTCCGCAACCAGCTGGCGGAGGCTCTGGGGCTGGAACACGTCCCCGTCAAAATCTACTTCAAGGCCAACAAAAACCCGTTCTCAGGGCGCAAGTTCGGTGGCCGTAAACCCACCCGCGTCATCCACAAAAACCCTAACGCACCCAAGGGGAACACCTCCAACAACCGCGCCAAAAAATCCCGCGACGGCCGCTAATCAATAAGTAACTCAGAAACCCCGAAGCTTGGGAATACCGTGCCTTGCGGCCAGATTTGAACGAAATAAACGGGGTAGGGGCCCCATTTTTTCGTATCAAATCTCCGACCAGGCACCACCCTTAACTAAGCTGTGGCACTTCCTTGAAATCGAAGCCTTTTATTCTATCGGATTATTCAAACTGGTCGCAGAAACCCCCAGCAACCGCTCCATCTCAGCTTTCCGCTGCTCTTCCTCGGTAGGCTGCCGCTCAATGCTCTTGCGGTACTCAATCACCTGTTTGCTGGCCAGCAACCGGTATAAATCATCCGTAAACTTGTCACTTAACTGAACAAACACGCTGTCCCGCATCAGCACTGGCAAGCTATTCAGCCGCTGGGGGTGCACGTCAGGGCTGTTAACCGCAAACCACAAGTTCAGCCCTAAAATCACTGTAGCCAACTTGGCCATACACAAAATCCCGGCCCAAAAACGGCTTCTCAGCCCAAGTCCTTCACGCCCGATAATCAGCGGCGCCAGCACCTTCATCCCTACCCACGTCAGCACATAAGCCGTAATCATGTAATAGGTGCTGTTCACCAGCCAGAACACCACGTCATTCGGTCCGGCAGCCTGCGTCTGGTTCTTGAAGAGCACATACCCCACAGCCACCAGTATCGCAAACATCACTGTGTGCAGCATTTCGCGGCCAATTCCGCGGTGGCAGGCCCCAAGCACGCTGCCTACAAGGGCAAGCATAATGGCAACATCAATCAGGGTAGGCTGGTTCATCGGGCAGGGGGCTCCTCAGGCTTGTTCTGCAATAACCTAACCTTACAAATCCTTGCGCGCAACGTATTTACCGGGGGCAGGGGCCGCATCACCCAATTTCAAGCCAATTCCTACCATCGGGCCGCCATAATCACCGTTCATAACATTGTCATAGCCCACCACACCATAAACTCTGCGCGTCAAATCCGCGCGTGCCGTCACATCAAGGTGCGGCTCACTCCCGGGGGTATTCTGGCCGGTCCAATCATAAAAATCAGCGCTGTAACGCACGCGCTTGTCAGCAAATGGCACGCGCCCATACATATCAGCCCCAACACCAGCCGTGCTGTGCTTAAGCCCCGCCCTTAGTGCCACGTCATCCGTCACCATCCGCCCAACTTGTGCGGAATACTTCCACTCCTCGCCAAAATCCTTGCCATAGTAAGCCCCGCCTATGTTATCGGAACCCTCCGCCTTCGCCGCAAACCCGTCACCCTGAATCCCGAGGTCCACAAAGTTGTCACCCGCCCGTATCCGTGCCTGTGCACTCCCTTTTAAAACGGAATCCTCTCCTAAAACGCCAACACTCTCTATCATCAACTCGGCCCCAAACCCTCCAGTCCGGCTCGTGGGGCCCACCGTTCCACTCACCTCATCACCACCACCAACCCAGCCTTTCAGGCCGCCCGTTAAACCATTAACACTATCCAATGTATCATCCAGCTTGTTAGCCGTGCTCTCATCATTCACAAGGCGTCCTATGGTGCCTTGGCCACTATTAATCTTGTCCATAATCTGCCGGAAATCCCGCACCGCCGCCTGCAATTCCTGCAAAGTCACCGCCATATCGGGCGTTGTCCCACTCGGCCTGTTCACCAGCAACTGGCCCAACACACTATGGCCCTGTTTCAAATCTTCCGAAATCTTCGCAAGGTTGTGCGTCGCCACACCAAGGTCACGAATCGCCCCCGCCGTATTGGCATCTTTCAACTCGTCACTGAAAGCCGCCATAGTATCAATCATGCCCTGTAATTTTTGGGCATTTTCGGGGTTACCCAGCACCTGCTTCAGCATAATGGTCACACTTTCCATATCACTCGCCACTTTGGCAAAATCAGCTGTGATACTCGCGGGGTCCGTCGTTGCAACGGCCGGAAGTACAGTAACATCCTGCGCCAGCACGCCCCCTTGCTGGCTGGCATCGCGCCCGGGTACCAACGCTACAAATCGCTCACCAATCAAACCACTCGTGGTAACTTGGGCCGCCACATTGGCAGGTAAAGCAACACTTTGGCGAACATGAAAACGCAGTACAGCAGTTCCATCTGGTTGAAGCTCAACCCGTATCACCTTACCCACATCAACTCCGGCCATTTTCACCGGACTATCAACTTTAATGCCTTCAACATCGGTAAATACTGTCCGGAACTCGCGCATCTCTTCATCTCGGCCAAATCCTATCGTACCGCTGGCCACGCTCATCCATGCCAGAACGGCAAGCGCCGCCAGCAAAAGAAGCCCGACCTTGATTTCATGACTCATACCCCCAAGCTCCGCGTAATCCCGCGCCATGTCAAGCAAACGGCCTGTTCCTTACTCATTGGGTCACCTCAATCGGCCCGTTCGCGCGCCCTTCCACAAACTGCCGGACCATCGGGTTATCAGTAGTCTTAAAGTCTTTCGCCGTCCCCTCCGCAACAAACTTACCCTTGTATAAAAATGCCATGTTATCAGCACACTTGAAGGCACTTGGCATGTCATGGGTAATCATCACACTGGTGCACTTAAGCTGGTCTTGAAGCTTGATAATCAAATCATTAATCACATCCGCCGTAATCGGGTCCAACCCCGTTGTCGGCTCGTCGTAAAGGATAATCTCCGGCTCATGGCAAATGGCCCGCGCAAGTCCCGCGCGCTTGCGCATGCCCCCGCTCAGGCTGGCAGGCATTTGCATCGCTACTTCGGGTTTAAGGCCAACCATTCTCAGCTTATCAATCGCCAAATCCTTCGCCTGTTCCCGCTTCATTCCCTGTTGAAGGGGCACAAACGCCACATTTTCCCAAATGGTCATACTGTCAAACAGTGCGGCACCCTGAAAAAGCATCCCAAACTTCCGCATCAGCTCCATGCGCTCGGTGCCCTTTAAGCGGGAAATCTCCACGCCATCAACCAAAATCTGACCCGAATCAATGTCCTCAAGCCCCAGCAGGCATTTCAGCAGCACACTCTTGCCTGTCCCACTTCCGCCCAGAATCACTTGGGTCGTCCCTCGGTCAATTTTCAGGCTCGCACCTTGCAAAATAGCCTTGCTCCCAAAGCTTTTATAAATATCCCGCAGCTCAATTTTCACATCACGTTTCATAAATTCACCCTACATCATCGCCGTAATGAAATAGTCGGAAACCAGAATAGCCACCGCCGCAAAAACCACCGCCCGCGTCGTGGCTTGTCCCACACCTTGGGCTCCCCCGTTGGCGTGGTAACCATGGTAAGTCGCCATCAACCCCACCAACAAGCCAAACACAGTGGCCTTCACCAAAGCCATCATGATCCCTTCAGCTCCCACCGCACTCATCGCACTGTCCATGTACTGCGGCCCCGGTATGCCAAGGCTCCACACACTCACCACATAACCGCCTAAAATCCCAAGTCCATTGCCCAGAATCACCAACAGCGGCAACATCAGCACACATGCCAGAATCCTTGGCACAACAAGGTAACGTATCGGGTTAGTCGCCAACGTAAACAACGCCTCAATCTGCCCGGTTACACGCATGGACCCCAACTCCGCCGCCATCGCCGCCCCCACGCGGCTGG
>JAIXZU010000147.1 GCA_027489415.1 Alphaproteobacteria bacterium | reverse complement strand
TACCTCCGGCCCGAAACCGCCCAACACATCTTCGCGAACTTCAAGAACGTGCTGGACACCACCTCCCGCAAACTCCCCTTCGGTATCGCCCAAATGGGTAAGGCCTACCGTAACGAAATCATCGCGCGCAACTTCGTCTTCCGCGTGCGGGAATTCGAACAAATGGAACTGGAATTCTTCGTCCAACCGGGTGAAGACGAAAAATGGCACGAGTACTGGCTGGAAGCCCGCCTGAAATGGTGGGAATCCGTCGGCGTCCCCCGCAACAAAATCAAAGTGGTGGATGTCGCGAAAGCAGACCTCGCCCACTACAGCAAACGGACGTTCGACTTGGAGTACGAATACCCCCACGGCTACGACGAAGTCGAAGGTATCGCCAACCGCACGGACTACGACCTCGGCAACCACACCAAAAATCAATCCGAACTGAACATCCAGGCCAAGGTCCACGAAAACAAGGACAGCAACGCAAGGCTGGCAGTCCAAGACCTCGAAGCCAAAAAATGGGTCGTCCCCTTCGTCATCGAGCCCTCCGCCGGTGTCGAGCGCGCCTTCCTGGCCATCCTGAACGAAGCCTACACCGAGGAAACGCTACCTCTGAAAGAAGGCGCACCGGAAGGCACGGCGCCGGACACTCGCATCGTCCTCAAGTTCAAACCGCACCTCGCCCCCATCAAGGCCGCGGTCATTCCCTTGGCCAAAAACAAGCCGGAACTGGTGAACCTCGCAAAGGAGATCAAAAACACGCTGCAAAAGCTCGGCCTCGGCCGCGTGGTGCTGGAAGACACCGGCAACGTCGGCAAAGCCTACCGCAAGCACGACGAAGTCGGCACACCGCTGTGTATAACGGTGGACTTCGACAGCTTGGAAGACGCCCACATCACCATCCGGAACAGGGACTCCATGGCGCAAGAACGCATCGCCATCGCCCAACTCCCAATGTACTTCCGGGACTTCTACACCGTCGCCTAGGTCGCCCCAAAAAGCGCCAGCGTTTCGGCCAGCAATCTTGCCATCGCCCACAAAAGGAGCCTCCCAAGGCTCCTTTTTCAACCCCTTGAAAATCCAACTACTAACCCCATAATTATTCTAATCCCATAAACCCGGAGCCAACCCCGGGAAAATCCCGTTTAGCTCCGCTCAGCGCTAGGAAAATAATAATGTCCAATAACGACAATCCCTCCTTCTCCCCGCTTGCCCTGTTCTTCATGATTCCGCTGATGGTCTTCACCGTCGCATTTACAATCTGGCTAACAAGGCCGGAAGAACTCCCTCGTCACGAAATTGTCCGCACTGCAGACAAGGACGAAACCGGCCAAAAAATCAGCGTAAAGGAAGAAGTCTTCCGCAACGACGATGGCACAACGGTGGTCATCTTCACCACCAACTGAGCCCAACGAACACCCCCACACGGGGGTGTTCATCATTTCCAGCTAATCCCCCAATCCCAACACCTAAAGCCTATAGCCGATAGCCAATCCGCTACCCCGCCACCTTCCTTACATTGCCCCAAAGTGGTAACCAAAAATCCGCTGCCACAGCCAACATCCCAAATCTTAGCCCACGCACCTTCCACCCATTCACCACTACATATTTTGCACAATATCAACAACTTATAAAAACAACTTCACCCAAATATCCTTGACAAATCACCCAAAATCCGCTATAATATACCCATTAAAATCGCAAAAACCGCACAAAAGCTGGGGTTTACAGCCCTCCAAAAATCCGCCTAAACTTCACAGCCAATCAGGCAAATCGTTTAACAGGAAAAATAATGATGTGTAATTGCGAAAGCGACTACTACGACGACCTCCCCCTCCTTCCGGCCCCGCGCTGAAATCCGTGCCCCGCTGCCCAGCGGCGGGGCACCCCGCAAATAACTATTTGCATAATCCCCAACAACCTCATATCCTTACAAAATCGCTGTAAAGCAGTCCCGTTTACCGCTCTCAGCGATACACGTTCCTCGAGACACTCCAGAAAGGAGCATCGCATGAACATCAAAAGCCTTCTCCTCGGTAGCGCTGCGGCCCTTGCCGTAGTTTCATTCAGCTACGCAGCCAGCCCCGGCGGCGGCGGTTGCGCCCAGCCCCTCACGGCCTCGGCCGATCCGTGGGAAAGCCCCAGCATCAACGAAACCCTCCTCGGCCCGCAGCTCGCTGAAGCCTGGGGCGGGACCAGCCCGCGCAAGCCCTACATCCCGGCACCCGAAACCGCGCTCGGCGGCGACCAGACCGTCCTCGGCCCGCAGCTCGCACTCGGCAAGGATATCGCCCCGTTCATCGAGCCCGAAGGCGACGGCGGCTTCAAGAAGCCCACCCCGCCCTCCTACCCGACCGGCTGGGGCAAGCTCGCCAGCGTGAACGAAACGCTCACCGGCAAGAAGCCCATCCCGCCGTCCTGGTCTCCCGAAGTGGCCTCCGCCACCGCCTATCACAACGGCTGGGGCGAAACCAAGCTCACGCCGGACGAGACCCTGATCTGACCCAACAAGAAGCCTCCCCATCGGGGAGGCTTCAATTTTGTTATTTATTGAATATTTTTAACATCTTATCCACCATTTTCGGGTACGCCCAATCCCGCTCTCCCGCCTCAACCATCACGATTTTTAAATCCTTATCAAGCACATACGTCACCGGCAACGCCTTCGCGCCCAGTTTTTGGCGTGTTACCGCGCCCAGCGGGTCAAGCCACATCGCCATGCCGCTACCCCAGTTCTGCTTGCGCAAAAAGTCCTTCACCACCTTCGCATCCTTGTCGGTGGAAATCGCCACAACCTCAAATTGGCCTTGTTTTCCAAGGGCATCCAGCGTCGGCATTTCTTTCAG
>JAIXZU010000038.1 GCA_027489415.1 Alphaproteobacteria bacterium | reverse complement strand
TGACCGGACTGGTGTTTGGCTATGTGCCGGCGCGGAAGGCCGCAGGGTTGGACCCGGTGGTGGCGTTGAGTAGTGAGTAGAAGTGAGATGTTAGAGGTTAGAGGTTAGATGGTGCAGGTTCGGTTTTTTGGGAGTTTGGTGGTAGCGTTGGTGCTGGGCGGGTGCAATTTGGTGCCGGAGTATGTGCGGCCGGAGGTGGGGTTCGGGAACGGGTGGGGTTCAAGCCCCGTTGAGGTGCGTGACGCCACGGTGCGGGGTGACTGGTGGGCGATGTTTGGGGATGCGCAGTTGAATGGTTTGGTGGAGCGGGCGCTGGCGCAAAATAATGATATTCTGGCCAGTGTGGAACGGATTGCGCAGGCGCGGGCGAGTGTGAAGGTGGCGGGAGCCAGTTTGCTGCCGAGTGTGAGCGGGGGCGTGAGTTCGGATTACTCGCGGGCGGAGATTGGGGGCAATGGGGTGAACAGTACCCGTGCCGATGTGACGGCGGCGTATGAAGTGGATGTGTTCGGGGCGAACCGTGCGAGCAAGGCGGCGGCGCGGGCACAGCTGGCGGCGGCGGGGTATGACAAGGACGCGCTGGCGCTGACCACGGCGGGGGATGTGGCGCAGGCGTATTTCAATTTACAGGGTGTGCGCGAGCGGGTGGGGTTGGCAGAGGAGAGTTTAGAGGCATCCAGGCGGATTTTAACGCTTTTGGAAACGCGACTGAGGGTTGGGGCCAGCGGACTGTTGGAAGTGACGCAGCAGCGGACGGCGGTGGCTCAGGCAGAGGCTAACTTGGCGAGCTTGAAGGAGCAGGAAGCCACGTTTAAGAGTGCGCTGGCGATTCTGGTAGGGGTGGCGCCGCAGGACTTTGCGGTGAGCGAGACCAAAGTGACCGCGCTGGCGTTACCGGAGGTGCCGGTGGCGCAGCCAGCGGCTTTGCTGGAGCGCAGGCCGGACTTGAAGGTGGCGGAGGCTAACTTGAAGGCGGCGGATGCCGATATTGGGGTGGCGCGGGCTGCGTTTTTCCCCACCCTGAGCCTGAGTGCGGGTTTGGTGCAAGCGATTGACCCCGCGCAACTGGCGCTGAACACGGCGGCGAGTTTGGCGGCACCGATTTTCAGTGGTGGGGCGAACAGTGGGAACTTACAGGCAGCCAATGCGCGGCAGCGGGAGCTGGTGGCGAATTACCGGCAGGCGGTATTGGTGAGTTTTGGGGAAGTGGCGGACGCCTTAGCGGCGCGGGAGAGTGCGGCGGTGCGGGTGACGAGCCAGCAGGTGGCGGCGGAGAATGCGGTGACGGCGCTGCGGTTGGCGCAGTTGCAGCTGGAGGCGGGAACGGTGGATTTGCCGACGCTATTAAACACGCAGACGAGCGAGTTGAGTGCGCGGGATGCTGAGATATCGGCTAAGGTTGATGGGTTGAATGCGACCGTTCAACTGGTGCGGGCATTAGGCGGCGGATTTACTACGGAGGCCTATTAGCTACGAATTCTACTGGAGCGGGGTGCTTTTTGATTTTTTCCGCGTCCTGCGGTGCTCACGTACTTATTTGTACGCTGCGCTCCTCGCCCACGGAAGAAAATCAAAAATCCCTCCCGCCCAGCGAATTCCCTCGTCCCTATTTTAGGGATGGTTTGCGAGCGGGTTGAAGGCGGGGAAGGCGGGGAGGAGGATGGTGGGGTTGTAGGGGGTGAGGGATTCTTCGCTTAGGAAGCCGTTGGTGACGGCGGCGGTGCGGAGGCCGAGTTTTTGGCCGACGAGGATGTCGTGGCCGGTGTCCCCCACCAGCCAGTCCGTGGGGCTAAGTTGGAGGCCGGTGACGGTGGCGGCTTTGTCCCGCCCCGGGCCGGTGACGAAGAGGTTGGTGAAGTAGGGGTGCCAGCCGAAGCGGGTGATTTGATCTTCGACCATGGCGGGGAATTGGCGGGCGGTGAGGAGGTGCAGTTGGCAGTGTTGGGCGAGGTGGGCGAGGTGCTCGGTGGTGCCTACGTAGGGTTCGTCCAGCGCCAGCCACTTCGGTTGCTCGATGGCGGTGAGCCACTCGGTTTCGAAGATTTTTATCGCCTCCGGCGTGTACGCGAAGAGGGTGGCGAGCATGGTGGCGTGGTTGGTTTTGGCGCGTTTGTATTCCCAATAAGCGTCCTCCGTCAGACGGGACTGCGGCACCAGATGGTTGAAGAGGCGGTGTAGCCGTGCGCGGGTGTTGAGGAGGGTGCCGTCGAAGTCCAGCAGCAAATTCATGGTGCTAGGCCCCTTGCAGGGCCTGCCATTCGGCGCGGAGGCCGGTGGCGAGGGGGGTTTGGGTGGGGAGGAGGAGGCGCTGGAGTTTGGCGATGTTGAAGACAATGTCCTGCCCCGCCGTGCTGGTGGGGATGGTTTCGACCGGCTGGGTGCTGCCGGTGATTTGCATGATGAGGGTGAGGAGGTCGCGCATCGAGATGGGGGTGTCCCCCGCGATATTGATGGGGCCTGCGCTCTCTGGCAACTTCAGGGCGGCGAGGATGGCGGTGACGACGTCCGCGATATAAATAAATGCGCGGCGTTCGGCCCCTTCCCCGTACAACTGCGGCGACTGGCCGGTGCGGAGGCGCTGGAAGGTGGCGGGGATCATCTTTTGGTACTTTTCCTCCCCCGGACCGTAAACGTGGCCGAGGCGGAGGGTTTGGTGGATGAGGTTATGTTGCAGGGCAAATTCGGTGCAGAGCTCTTCGGTGTGGAGTTTGGAGAGGCCGTAGGGGGTGCTGGGCGCGGTTGGGGTGTCTTCCGTGATGAGAGTAGCGGGGGCGTAAACGTCCAGCGAGCTGATGCAGATGAGTTGGCGGAGGTTCGGGAACTGGCCGTTCAGCAGAGTGCGGGTGGAGGCGAGGTTGGTGGCGGCGAGGGCTTCGTCCCGCGCTTCCTTGCCATTGGCGGGGGTGGCGGCACCGGCGTGGATGAGGGTGTGGATGTGCGGGTAGCCGGCATCGGCAAAGTTCGTGGTTTCCGGACTGTAGCCCTGATGCAGGATGCACTGGGTGCCCGCGATGGGACGGGAGGTGTAGGCGAGAACGTTGGCGGCGCCGTAGGTTTGCTGGAGCCCCCGCAGGAGGTGGCTGCCGACAAAGCCCGAGGCGCCGCTGAGAAGGATCATCCCCCTGCCCTACTTATCCGAAGATGAGGCCGTTGTGGATGTCGTCTTCCGTGCAGAGCAGCGGGGGACGGTCCATGCCGCGCATCCACATGAGACCGTCCGGCAGCGGGTTGACGGTTTTGGCGAGGGGAGCGGTGCGGCCAGTGATGCCGAGGTCCGCGAAGATCTGCGGCAGGTTAAGCCCTGCTTCGGTGAAGAAGAGCACGGTGGTGAAGAAGCGCGAGATGTTGATTTCGGTGGGGTTGGGGACGCCGTTCGTGTCGTAGGTCATGTCCACGCCGTAAATGCCGTGGGGTTTGTCGTCCACAGCACGCACCGAGGCGATGGCGATGGCGTCGACTTCAGCGTCCGCACGGGTTTTACCGACCTTGGTGACGCCGGTGACGCCGGAGATGGTGCGGTTGCCGTGGGTCCAGCCTTCACGCGCGCGGCCTTGCGCGACAATAAGCTCGCCTTCATACCACAGCGACAGCCACGTGACGGTTTTGGGGGTGAGCATACCGGCGGCAACGAAGTCTCCCCAGCCTTTGTAGTGGTCTATCCAGCCTTTGGCGAAGGCGAAGTCGGCCGTCGGGAGCGCGCCTTTGCCGCCGCCGCCGATGGAGGAGGCGCGGAGCCAGATGCGGCCGGAGGAGTCCCCCAGTGTCGCGAAGGCGGTGCGGAGGTCTTCCTCCGAGTTGATCATCATGTTTTCCGGCACCTTGACGCCTGCGGCTTTGAATTTCTGCCACGTTTTGTATTTATGGACGCAGGTGTCGATGACTTCGTGGCGCGGCATGAAGGTTTTGGTGCCGGTGGCGTGGATGGCGTCCCGCAGCAGGGAGGCGTGGTAGATTTCGAGGTCGTTCTGGAAATGGATGAGGTCCGGCTTTTCGGTATTGAGGATGTGGAGCAGGCGCGGGAGGTACTCCGGAGTATCCGCGTACGGGACGGCATATTTGCGGCTGGCGGCGGAGAGGATGAGGTCGGTCGGTTCGCTGCCCATGCCGATGACCTCGTTGCCCGTTTTGAGGAGCGAATTGATGACGCCTTCGGAGGGGGCGCCGCCTGCACCGGCGATGAGGATTTTTGCCATGGTAACGACTTTCTGCCTTGGTTTTGCGTGATTATTCATGCCTGAAAAGCGCGGACTACGGGGCAGACTGCCGCTTTTTTAAGCGGAATTTACCTCTGATAGACCTTCGGGACTAGCGGCCACGGCGGCGGGCGAGGAGGCGGTTGGTGAGGATTTGGCGGCGGGTGAGAGTGTGTTCGGTGACCGCCAACACCCATAAGGCGATGACGCCGAGCAGCACGGGGGTGGTGAGGCCCATGGGATTGGCCTTGACGGAGCGCCAGAGGAGCTGGCCCGCGCGGCGCAGGTGGCCGAGCATGATGCCGTAGGCCGCCTGCGCGCGGTAGACACGGGCGAGACCGCGCTGGACGCTGCGGTGCAGGTGCGGGTAGCGGGCGGCGGTGAGGTGCAGGGTGGTTTCGGCTTCGTCGAGCATCAGCCCCGTGCGGTTGGTGATACTGGTGGTTGTGATGCGGTAGTCCATGAGGACGTCCGGCAGGTAGACGATACCCCCCTGCCCGCATTCGATGGCGAAGAGCCAGTCCGAGGCCATGGGGATGTGGGGGTCGAATCCGTGCGGCGGGACGGCGCTTTTGCGCACCATGACGCAGGGGCCGCCGACGTAGTTGGCCTCGGTGAGGGTTGGAAGGCTCTGCAAGCGGGAAACCGAGGCGGTGGGGGCATGAAACAGGCGGATGGGGGCGCGACTTTCGGAGGCGAAAAGCTGCATGTTGGTGTGGCAGAGGCCGGCCGAGGGGGCGGCCTCCAGTGCTGCGACCTGCGCGGCGATGCGGCCGGGGCGGAAGAGGTCGTCTCCGCCCGTGATACAGAGGTAGTCTCCGGTGGCTTTTTCGATCAGGCTATTGAGGTTGCCGCTGATACCGTTGTTGGTTGTGTGGAGGATGAGGTGGAGTTGGGCGGCGCGTTCGGGTGGGAGGGTGGCGTGGTAGGCTTTGAGGACGGTGGCGGTGTCGTCCGGTGAGGCATCGTCCCCCACCAGGACTTCCAGATTGGGATAGTTTTGCGCCCAGATGGAGTTGAGGGTTTCCAGTACCAGAGCGGCCTGTTTGTAGACCGGTACCAGTACGCTGACCTTGGGTGGGAGGGGCGACATGGGACTAGCTGAAGTTGCGGAGTGAGGTGATGACGCGCTCGACGTGGCTATCCGGCATGTGGGGGCCGAGGGGGAGGCTGATGACCTGGGCGGCGAGTTCCTCGGCTAGTGGCAGGGGCGGGAGTTTCTCGGCAAGGTGGGCGTAGCACTTTTGTTTGTGGACGGCGGTGGGGTAGTGGATGAGGGTTTCGATACCGTCCGCCGCGAGGTGGGCTTCGAGCTCAGCGCGTTTGGGGGTACGGACCACGAAGAGGTGCCATGCGGAGGTGGCATTGGGAGTGATGGTGGGGAGCGTGACGGCGGTGCCTTGGAGTTCAGTGAGATAGGTTTGCGCGATTTGGGCGCGGCGCGCGTTCCATTCGTCCATCACGGCGAGACGGACGGAGAGCATGGCGGCTTGCATGGGGTCCAGCCGGCTGTTCGTGCTGTTAGGTTCGTCGTGGACATACTTGACGCTGGAGCCGTAGTTGCCGAGGCGGCGGATGCGTTCGGCCAGCGCCGGGTTGAGGGTGGTGACGGCGCAGGCGTCCCCGTACGCGCCGAGGTTTTTGCCGGGGTAGAAGCTCCAGCAGGAGGTGGCGTAGCTGCCGATTGGTTTACCCATGTATGTGGCGCCGTGGGCTTGGGCGGCGTCGGCTATCACTGGAATATTGCCTGCGGCTTTGAGGATGGGGGCCATGTCCGCGGGATTACCATAGAGGTGTACCGGCATAATGGCGCGGGTGCGCGGGGTGATGGCGGCGGCGAGGAGGGTGGGGTTCATGTTCATGGTATCCGCCAAGGGTTCCACCGGCACGGGGATGGCGCCGAGGCGGGTGACGGCGAGCCATGTGGCGATGAAGGTGTGGGCGGGGACGATGACTTCGTCCCCCGGTTGGATGCCCACGGCTTGCAGGGCGAGAATGAGGGCTTCCAGCCCGTTGCCGACACCGATGGCGTGGGGCGTGCCCATGTGGGCGGCGAAGGCGGTTTCGAAGTTCGTGACTTCCGGCCCGCCGATGAAGCGGCCGGAGGTGAGGACGCGCTCGGCGGCGTTCATGAGTTCGGTGTGGAGTTGGCGGTTGCCGGTGGCGAGGTCTAGGAACGGGACTTTTTCCATGGGTTAGGCTCCTTGGGCGAGGGTTAGGAAGTCTTTGTAATTGCGGATGTAGTCGGCTTCATCGTAGTGCTGGGAGGCGAGGACGAGGCAGACGGCGCCTTCGGTGAAGGCGTCGAGGTCCCGCCAGACCATGGGGCCGACGATGACGCCGCGGGTTGGGGAATTGAGGGTGACGGTGTGTTGGCGGTGGCCGTCGTCCAGATGCAAGGTGAAGCTGCCATGCATGGCGATGAAGAGCTGATGCAGGTTGTGGTGGGCGTGGGCGCCGCGCGGGGCGGTGACGCCGTAGAGGTAATAGGCGCGGCGGAAGGCGAATGGGACGTCTTTTTCCGCTTCGACGAAGGAGAGGCCGCCGCGAGGGTCTGTGAACGAGGGGATGTCCAGCCAGAGGTTGGCGGCGTCCTCCGGCAGGCCACGGGCGGGCATGGTGACTTTGGGGTTTGCGGTGGCAGACATGGAAACATGCATACTCCATGCCCAGCGGAGGGGCAATGGGAGTGCCGTTTTAGGGGGCGGTGTGGTATGGTTTCGTGATTCGTGATTCGTGATTCGTGATTTTGATGTGAGGGGAAAAGATTTTATGGGGATTCCGGTTAAGACGCATATTGCCAATGCTTTGCGGGCGGTGGCGCGGTTGGGTGGTTATGAGTTGATGAAGCGGCATCGGATGGAGGCGTTGCTGGACCGACAGGATGCGTTGTTGCGGCTGGCGGCGGCCGGTTTGGCGATGCCGAAGGGTAAAGGGCCGGTGCCGGTAGCCGAGGGCGTGGTATTCAGTAAGGACCGGCCGTTGCAGCTGCACCTGCTGTTGCAAAGCTATGTGGACATGGTGGAAAACCCCGTACCGCTGCACATTTTACACACCGCCAGCAATGACACCTTTGCGAAGGCGTTTGACGAGGTAGCAGCGTGCTTTAAGGGGCATGACTTTACGTTTGTGCGCGAGACGCGGTTCCGGGCCAGCTTGCTGCCGCTGCTGGACAGCCTGCGCGCCGAGAAGATGTTCTTTTTGACCGATGATGACGTGTTTGTGAACAAGCTGGACATGCAGCGCCATGCCAGTATTGACCCGAAAGAGGCTGTATTGAACGTGGTGTTGAGCCCGCAGTTGAGCCATTGCTATACAACGCTGCGCCCCTCGCCTATCCCCAACTTTACCGCGGTGGCGGGTTACCCCGAGCTGCGGGAATTCAAGTGGGGTGCCAGCCGCGACATGTGGGACTACCCGATGATGGTGGACGGCACGCTGTTTGACACCCGTGAAGTGCGGTTGATGGCTGCCCATACACAATACAAAGCGCCGAACAGTTTTGAAGGGGCGCTGATGGAGTTTGCGAATGGTTTCCGGCAGCGCAAAGGCTACTGCTACAGCAAGGCGATACTGGTGAATATTCCCCTTAATAAGGTACAGACCGAAAACGCCAACCATGGTGGTGGCAGCGATGTGGAGGGCCTGCTGGCGACGTGGAATGACGGCATGGCGATTGACCCGACGCCGTATTACGGCATGGACTTCACCGGCTTTAAAACAGCTGAACCGTTGAATGAGATTGCGGTGAAGCTGGTGGCAAGGAAGGGGCGCAAGGCGGCGTAAACTCCCACTTCCCCCAACACTCAACGAAAAAGGCGCTAGGCGCCTTTTTCGTTGAGGAGGGCGGCGAGGTACTGGCCGTATTCGGATTTGGCGATGGGTTTGACCAAGCTGGCGAGGTCGGCGTCCGTTATCCAGCCGCTGCGCCAGGCGATTTCTTCCGGACAAGAGGCCTTGAGGCCTTGGTGGCGTTCCATCATGCCGAAGAACTGACCGGCTTCCATGAGGGAGTGCGGGGTGCCGGCGTCGTACCACGAAAAGCCGCGTTCCAGCCGTGTGGCGTAGAGGTTGCCTTGTTCAAGGTAGACGTTGTTGAGGTCAGTGATTTCCAGTTCGCCACGGGCGGAAGGTTTGAGGGCGGCGGCGACATCCGCGACGCCCGGTGCATAGAAATAGAGGCCGACGGCGGCGTAGTTGGATTTGGGTTTGGCGGGTTTTTCCTCGATGCTGAGGACCTTGCGACCGTCCGGGCCGTATTCGATGACGCCGAAGCGTTCGGGGTCCCGTACCCGATAACCAAAGATATGGGCGCCTTCGATATGCTTGGTAACCTGCTGGAGCGTGGTACCGAAGCCGTGGCCGAAGAAGATGTTGTCCCCCAAGACCAGACAGCAGGGGTTGTTACCGATGAAGTCCCGACCTATCAGGAACGCTTGGGCGATGCCTGCGGGTTCGGGCTGGATGGCGTAGGTGATGGAGATGCCCCACTGGGAACCGTCGCCCAGAAGCGCGCTGTAGGGGGCGGCGTCCGCCGGGCGGGTGATGACGAGAACTTCGCGGACACCCGCCAGCATGAGGGTGGCGAGGGAGTAGTAAATGAGGGGTTTGTCGTAGACCGGCAGCAGGTGCTTATTAGTTTGCGCGGTGAGCGGGTAAAGGCGGGTGCCGTTACCGCCTGCGAGGAGAATACCTTTGATGGACATGGGTTAGGCCTGTTTTTTCTCGGGTTGGAAGGGCACGACATTGGTGCCGATGCGCTGCGTGGCGCCGGAGGCGATAGCCTGCCACCAGTGCTGGTTGGCGAGATACCACTGGACGGTTTGGCGGATGCCGTCGGCGAAGCTGAATTCGGCGTGCCAGTTGAGGTCCTGCACCATTTTGGCGGGGTTGATGGCGTAGCGGAAGTCGTGGCCGGGACGATCCGTCACGTAGGTGATTTGGGCGGCGTAGGAGGTGCCGTCGGTGCGGGGTTGGAAGTCGTCCAGTGCGGCGATAATGGCCTGCACGACCTCGATGTTACGTTTTTCCCCGTAGCCGCCGATGTTGTAGCTTTCGCCGATTTTACCTTCGGTGAAGACCTTGAGCAGGCCGCGGACGTGGTCTTCGACGTGGATCCAGTCCCGGACATTTTCGCCGCGGCCGTAGATCTGGATCGGTTGGCCGGAGAGGGCGCGGATGATGGTGGCGGGGATGAGCTTCTCCGGATACTGGTACGGGCCGTAATTATTCGAGCAGTTCGACATGACCACCGGCAGGCCAAAGGTGTGGTGCCAGGCGTTGACCAAATGGTCCGACGCGGCCTTGGTGGCGGAATAGGGTGAGCGCGGGCTGTAGGGCGTGGTTTCGGTGAAGGCGGGGTCGTTTTCCGAGAGGGCGCCGAAGACTTCGTCCGTGGACACGTGTTGGAAGCGGAAGGCGTTGCGCTTGGCTTCCGGCTGGGTTTGCAGGTAGCGGCGGGTGGCTTGCAGGAGTTCGAAGGTGCCGACGACGTTGGTTTGGAGGAAGGCGGCGGGGCCGTCGATGGACCTATCCACGTGGCTTTCGGCGGCGAGGTGGATGATGCCGTCCGGCTGTTCGGACGCAAAGAGCGTGTCCAGCGCGGTGCTGTCGCAGATATCCGCGTGCACCAGTTTGTAGCGGGGATTGCCCTCTGCTTCGCCGACGTTCGCCGGTTGGGCGGCGTAGGTGAGCGCGTCGAGGTTCACGACCGACCAGTTGGTGGTGCTGATAACCATGCGGACCAAGGCCGAGCCGATAAAGCCGCAACCACCTGTAATAATGACTTTCATGGCGGCGTTTTAGCAGAAATGACCCTGCGTGGCCAGCGATTTAGTAGGGTTTGGCGGCTGGGGGCGTGGTGGCTGAGACGGCGGCGGGTTGAGGGTCCTTCTGGTGGTAGCGGGTTTCCTTGAGTTCGGAGACATCGTTGATTTCCACGGCGTGGGGCTTGGCTTCCGGCAGAGTGAGCGGGATAGCGAGACTGGGGAGGCTGGGAGTGTCCGCACCCGACGTACCCCACGACAGGGCACAGCCGTACAAGGGGCTTGAAACAAGCAGGAGGGCGAAGAGGCGTGCGCGATGAGGTACCATGGCGTGCCATGCTAGCTGGAATTGCAGGTTATGCAAGTAGCCTTGCGTGACACATGGTTAGCGCGTGGGGGCGAGCAGTTGGGGGATGGACAGGGCCAGCAGCAGCAGACCGAAGGGCAGTGCGAAGATGGCGCCAAACTGCAGGAAGCCGTAGGCGCCGAGCAGGCCGCCGACGAAAAAGCTGGTCAGCAGGCCGGTCAGTAGGGCGAGTTTGGGATAGTCCGTACTGCGGGTGAGGAGTTTGCCGAGTTCGATGCCGAGGTCCGTGGTGATTCCAGTGACGTGGGTGGTGCGGATGCGGGCGCCGGAGGCCTTGGTGATGGTGGCGTTTTGGAGCCCCATGATGAAGCAAAGCAGGCCCATGCCGAGGCTGACCGAGGGACTAGCCAGACGGGTTTGCAGGAGGGTGAAGGTGAGGATGAGCAGGCCTTCGAGGAGCATCGGCAGCGCGTACTGGTGGGGAATGGCATGGGTGCGTGCCCAGCTGACCAAGGCGGAACAGGCGGCAGCGCCTGTTACAAAGGCGGTAAACCCGACGGCAAGCAGGGGAAGCGGGGCGATGTTGGCGAGGATGAGATTGTCCGCCAGCGAGGAGACGATACCCGTCATGTGCCCGGTGTACTGGCCGATGAGCAGGAAGCCGCCGGCGTTGAGGGCGCCTGCGACGAGGGCGAGGAGGAGGCCGAGGCGGATGTCGTCCGACGGGGTGCGGGTATGGTGGAGCATGGGAGTAAGTTATCAGAGGTTAGAGGTTAGAGGTTAGATTGGTGGCTTAGGGCGATATTTGAGAGGTAGGACTGTGGCGTTTTTTCGCCGGGATTGTTTGAGATAAGAAAAACCCGGTGAGATGGCACCGGGTTTTTCGGGTTTGGCGGGGTTAGTGCTTGGCCGGGGCTTCGAGGACGTCGGCGCCGATTTCGGAGCGGACTTCCTGTTCGGCGAAGGCCTCGCGTTCTGCCGCACCGCTCTTGGATTTGTCGATCAGCGAGCCGATGATGGCACCGATGAAGGCGAGCGGCATGGAGATGAGGGCCGGGTACTCATACGGGAACACCGGAGTGGCGTAACCGAGGAGGTTGACCCAGACCACGGGGCTGAGGATTACTAGACCGACCGCGGTCATCAGACCCAGCATACCACCGAGCACGGCACCGGTCGTCGTCAGCTTCTTCCAGTAGATGGACAAGATGATGATCGGGAAGTTGGTGCTGGCGGCGATGGCGAAGGCCAGACCGACCATGTAGGCGACGTTCTGTTTCTCGAACGCGATACCGAGGATGATAGCCAGGATACCCAGTACCAGCGAGGCGAGTTTGGAGACGCGGATTTCTTCTTTCTCCGAGGCTTTGCCTTTACGCAGGACGTTGGCGTAGAGGTCATGCCCTACAGCTGTGGCACCAGCAAGGGCCAGACCGGAGACCACCGCCAGAATGGTGGCGAAGGCGACGGCCGAGATGAAGCCGAAGAAGAGGTCTCCACCGGTCGCATGGGCAAGGTGCACGGCGGCCATGTTCTTACCGCCGAGGAGAGAACCATCCGCAGCCAAGAAGGCCGGGTTGGTACCTACCAGCACGATGGCACCGAAGCCGATGATGAAGGTAAGGATATAGAAGTAGCCGATGAAACCGGTGGCGACAAACACGGATTTACGAGCCTGACGGGCATCCTTCACGGTAAAGAAGCGCATGAGGATGTGGGGCAGACCGGCGGTACCGAACATCAGGGCTAAGCCCAGCGACACGGCGGAGAAGGGATCCTTCACCAAAGTACCCGGAGCCATGATGGCGGCGCCTTTACTGTGGACACTGACGGCACTGCTGAACATTTCCGCCACGTTAAAGTGGAAGTGGGCGAGCACCATGAAGGCCATGGCTGACGCACCGAAGAGCAGCAGAACCGCCTTGATGATTTGCACCCATGTGGTGGCCAGCATACCGCCGAAGGTGACGTAGAGGATCATCAGCACACCGACAAGTATGACGGCGGTGCTGTAGGACAGGCCGAAGAGGACTTCGATAAGCTGACCGGCACCGACCATTTGGGCAATCAGGTACAACAGCACGGTGGCCAGAGACCCGAAGGCGGCAAGGGTACGGATGGGTTTTTGTTCCAAGCGGTAGGCGGCAACGTCGGCAAAGGTGTATTTCCCGAGGTTACGCAGGCGTTCCGCCATGAGGAACAGCATGATGGGCCAGCCGACCAGGAAGCCGATGGAGTAGATGAGACCATCGAACCCCGAGGTGAAGACGAGGGCCGAGATACCGAGGAAGGAGGCGGCGGACATGTAGTCCCCCGCTATCGCCAGACCGTTTTGGACACCGGTGATACCACCGCCGGCGGAGTAGAAGTCGCTCCGAGTTTTGGTACGGCTGGAGGCCCAATAGGTAATACCGAGTGTGGCCGCCACGAAGATGACGAACATGGTAATGGCGGTGAGGTTGAGGCCCTGTTTGGGCATGGCGCCGCTGAGAGCGTCCGCCACAACCGGGCTGGACAGGCCGAGGGCGAAGAGCCCTGCGAACAGGCCAGCGGTTAGTTTACTGAGTGATTTCATCATCGTGATCCTTATTTCTTGCTTTTCAGGGCTTGGCGCACGGCTTCACGGGCTTGGTCGGTCAGGGGGTCAAAGAGCGTATTGGAGAGACGCACGTAGATACCGGTGATGACAAAGGCCAGCAGAATGAGCCCCAGCCCCATGGGAATGCCCACAGTGATGGGACTGCCGACGGCAATAGGTGTGCCGAGGAGTGCTGGCTTGAAGGCGATGAGCAGAATGAATGACACGTAGGCCACGAGCATGATGAGACTGAGCACGAAGGACAGGCGTCGGCGCACGTGCACGAGCCGCATATACTGCGGATTACGCGTGATGGCGGGGGCTGGTAGGGACATGATGACCTCTTTGGGTACTTTCCTATATGTTGAGCAGGTTAACGTTCGGTTTGCTGGGCCGGTAAGTGAGGCGGCGAACACATGCTGACATGGAGGGGCCTCGATTCATACGTAACCTTATGTTCGGGGAGGGTGAATATGAGGTGGTGGGAGCCGCTGACAGCGCCTGACATTTTATTAAAATACAATTTTATTCAATAATTTAACTATACTTGTGCGCTGCGACAACGACAATGCCACAGGGGATGACGGGAAGCTGTAGGGGGTGACATCGTGGGATTATCCGACATTTGATAAAGGAGACTGGGCTGAAAATATTCGCCGTTTTGGAAAAGTGTGCTAAAGAGCGGCCATGAGCACACATACCCCCCACTCCCCCCTTCCTACCCGCCGGATGGCGAAAATCCTTGCCACCCTTGGGCCGAGCAGCACCAGCCGCGAGCAGATTGCGGCGATTGTAGAAGCTGGCGCCAACGCGTTCCGGTTGAACTTCTCCCACGGCAAGCTTGAAGACCATGCCGAGCGCGTGGCCAATGTACGGGCGATTAGCGCCGAGACCGGCAAGCAGCTGCCATTGCTGGCGGACCTTCAGGGCCCGAAAATTCGTGTTGGTGAAATGGCCGAACCGGTGCAACTGGTGCGTGGCGCCAAGCTGGTGCTGGATTTGGACAAAACCCCCGGTAACGCCGAGCGTGTGAGCCTGCCGCACCCTGAGATTCTGGCCAGCCTGATGGTGGGTGACAGCGTACTGGTGAATGACGGTGTGATTGGCCTGCGCGTGACCGGAGTGGCCGAGCAACGTGTTGTCACCCAAGTGATTTCCGCCGGCATGCTGAGCAGCCGCAAGGGTGTGAATGTGCCGGGACGGACTTTGCCGATGTCCGCGATGACGCCGAAGGATATTATCGACCTTGAAGGGGCGCTGGGCCTTGGTGTTGACTGGATTGCACTGAGCTTCGTGCAGACCGCGCAAGACGTGATTGAGTGCAAGGAACGCGTGGCCGGACGCGCCAAAGTGATGGCGAAGATTGAAACCCAAGCGGCGATTGACAATTTAGCCGAGATTCTGGCCGAAGCTGACGGCCTGATGGTAGCCCGTGGCGACCTCGGGGTTGAGCTGCCGACCGAGGATGTTCCCCCCCTGCAAAAGCGCATGATTGACATGGGCCGCCGCGCTGGCAAGCCGGTGGTGGTGGCGACGCAGATGTTGGAGTCCATGATTTCCAACCCGCGCCCGACCCGTGCGGAGGCCAATGACGTGGCGAGTGCGGCGTATGATGGTTCCGACTGCCTGATGCTGAGTGCGGAGAGTGCGAGCGGGGCCTACCCTGTTGAAGCGATTGAGGTTATGGCGCGGATTATCCGGAAAATTGAGCACAGCAGCCTGTGGCGCGCTGGGCTGGATGCCCGTTTGCCCGCCTGTGAAGTGACGAGTGCCGACGCGGTGGCGCTGGCGGCCAGCGACATGGCGGCGACGCTGGGTGCGGCCGCGCTGGTGGCCTTCACCGAGACAGGACGGAGTATTCAGCGGTTGGTGCGGCGGCGGGCTTCCGCCCCCGTAGTGGTGCTGACCCCGCATGAAAAAATCGCGCGGCAGATTGAGCTGAACTGGGGCGTAACCGGACTGGTATGCCCGACCGTGACCGACCCCGAAGACATGGTGGCCAAGGCCAAACAGCAAGCCCAAGCCGCCGGACTGGTGCACGCCGGTGACAAAGTGGTGATTATGGCGGGTGTGCCGTTCGGGCAGACCGGCAGCACCAATATGGTGCGGGTGGTGGAGGTTTAAGCGGCCTCTTCCAATTGAAAAACCCGCCTTGTGGCGGGTTTTTCAGCTGTCAGGTGACTTTTTAGGAGGTGGCCCATTCGCCGCTGCGGAAGATGGGGGTGCGGTTGCCGTTAGCGTCGAGGCCGTCGATGTCGATGAGGTTGGAGCCGATCATCCAGTCCACGTGCACGAGGCTGGTGTTGCCGCCCTTGGCGAGGGCTTGTTCTTCGGTGAGGTCCCGGTCGTGGAAGCATTCGGTGTAGCACTGGCCCAGCGCGATGTGGCAGGCGGCGTTTTCATCGAACAGGGTTTCATAGAACACCAGACCGCTTTGCGAGATGGGGGATGAGTGCGGAACGAGGGCGACTTCGCCGATGCGCGAGGCGCCGGGGTCTGTCGCCAGCAGGTTTTTGAAGACTTCCTCGCCTTTTTCGGCGGAGGCTTCGACGATGAGGCCGTCTTCGAAGCGGACGCGGATGCCTTCAATAAGCGTGCCGTTATAGGACAGCGGCTTGGTGCTGGTGGCGGTGCCGTTGACACGGAAGGCGTGGGGCGTGGTGTAGACTTCTTCGGTCGGCATATTGGCGTTGCAGGTGCCGCCGAGTTTGGTGACCGAGGCGCCGCCGTTCCATTTGTGGCCGTCCGCCAGCCCCACGGTGAGGTCCGTCCCCGGACCTTTGAAGTGTAGGGCGTGGAAGTTTTGACTATTCAGCCATTCGCGGCGGGTGGCGAGGTTGGCGGAGTGGGTGCGCCAGTCCGCGACAGGGTCCTCCCCCGTGGTGCGCGAGATGGTGAAGATGGCTTCTGACAGTTTGTGCAGGGCAGCTTCCGGAGTGTCCTTCGGGAAGACCAGATTCGCCCACGCCTGGGTGGGGTAGGCGGCGACGCACCATGGGATGGAGAAGTCCGAGATATATTGCATCGCCGGTTTGGCGGCGACGCTGCGGGCCTTGCTGACGCGGGCGATGTGCGCGGGGTTCTGGCCCGCGAGCATGAACGGGTTTTCCCCCACCAGTGAGAGGCGGGCGGCGCCGTTTTTGTAGGCGGCGGCCATGCCTTCGAAGAGCCATGAGGGGGCGTAGTCGAAGGCGGCTTCCGTGCCGTGCTGGTAGCGGGCGACGGCGGAGGCTTCGTCCGTATAGAAGGTTTGGACGTTGCTGGCGCCGGCTTTGTAGGCTTCGGCGGTAATGAGGCGCACCATGGGCGCGGCTTCGAGTGGCGCGCCGATGAGGAGCTCCTGCCCCGGTTTGAGTTCCAGGCCGACGTGGATGAGGGCGCGGGCGAGTTTGGCGAGTTTGGTGGGGTCGATAGGTGTGTTTGCTGTGTTCATGGGGGGCAGGATAGCAGAAAAGTGATCAGTGACCAGTGATCAGTGATCAGGTTGGT
>JAIXZU010000154.1 GCA_027489415.1 Alphaproteobacteria bacterium | reverse complement strand
GATGAAGGGCTGGAAGACCGCGGCATCACGCGGGACATCAAATGGGGCGTCCCCGTCCCGCCCGAAATCTTCGGCGAGGACTTTGCCGGTAAAGTGTTCTACGTCTGGTTCGACGCCCCCATCGCCTACATCGCCGCCACCGCCGAATGGGCCGACAAACTCGGCTATACGGACGACGCCTGGCGCGAGGACTGGTGGTACGGCAACCCCGACGTCCACTACACGGAATTCATGGGCAAGGACAACGTCTACTTCCACACCCTCAGCTTCCCCGCTACCCTCATCGGCAGCGGCGAACCCTGGAAAAAGGTGGATAGCCTCAAATCCTTCAACTGGCTCACCTACTACGGCGGCAAGTTCAGCACCTCCATGGGCGTGGGAATCTTCACCGATACCGCGCTGGAACTACTGTCGGACATCCCCAACGGCGCCGACTACTGGCGCTACTACCTCCTCGCCCGCGCGCCGGAATCGGACGACAGCGCCTTCATGTGGCCGGACTTCCAAGCCGTGGTGAACAAGGACCTCGCCGACGTCCTCGGCAACTTCATCAACCGCACGCTCCAGCTCAGCAACAAGCACTTCGGAACAACAGTACCGGAGTTCGTAAATGCCACCGACGCCGACCTCAAACTCGCCGAACGCCTCAACGAGATCCTCGCCCGCTACACCGCACACATGAAGAACTCCGAAATCCGCAAATCGGTGGAAGCCCTGCGCGAACTCTGGGTCGCCGGCAACGAATACCTCGCCCAGCAGGAACCATGGCAACTCGTGAAGTCGGACAAAGCCCGCGCCGGCTCCGTCCTCAATATCGCCATCAACACCATCGTGCTCTACGCCCGCGCCATGGCCCCCATCGCGCCGTTCTCAGCCGCCCGCATCATGGCCCTGTTCCCGGAACTGGCGGAGCGTGACTTCACCCCCGTCACCACCGTGCCCCTCAAGTCCGGCCTGCCCGGCACCCTCCACACCCCGTGGGCCTGGCCAACGTCGTTGAAGGATTTCCAATCCACCATGCCCACCCTCACCACCTTCACACTCCCCAGCGGCGTGCTGTTCCCGAAAATCACCGACGAACAGGTAGCGGAGTGGGAACAACGCTTCGGCAACCAGAAAGTCTGATACACAATACAAACGCTCACGCGTAAGCGTTCCATTTTGCCAAAGCCGAATGTGTGAGGTCTCCTCACACATGACGGGTGAAACTTTGGCAAACCAATGGCCACTAAAACAACCAAACCAAACAACGTAAGACATCCTAACATGCGCCCTAGCCGCCCCTTCCTCTTCATCCGCCACGGCCAGACCGACTGGAACGTCGAAGGCCGCATGCAGGGCCATACGGATATCCCGCTGAACACCACAGGTATCGCACAAGCCCACAGCGCCGCGCAGCGCCTGCAGAACCTCACCTTCACCCGCATCATCGCCAGCCCCCTCGCCCGCGCCCGCCACACGGCGGAAATTATAGCCGCCAGCCGCAACCTGCCCGTGGAATTCGACGACCTCCTCAAGGAACGCACCTTCGGCAGTTACGAAGGCAAACTCTCCGCAGAAATCCGCCAGCTGCACAACCTAAGCCGCGAAGAACCCCTGAACAGCATCCTCCCGCCGGACGCCGAACAATGGCCGGACACCATCACCCGCAGCCACCGCGCCATCGCCAAATGGCTGAACACCTATCCGGAGGACTCCCTCCTCTTCGTTGGCCACGGCGCCTTCTTCCGCGCCCTCTATGAAGGTCTCGGCGGCCCCTACCTGGAAGCCGCCAACGCCACCCCCTACCACTTCCAGCCCACGGCATCCGGAAGCTGGGACCTCACCACCTACTAACGGCGCCCTACCAACTCCTCTTCCACTTCCCGTACCACCCGCATCCCCTGCGGGCTCACAACCGTCGCCACGCCATCCTTCACAAACACGCGCACAAACCGCCGCCCCAGCATCGCCATTACTCCCAGCACCAAAATCAAGCTCGCCAGCCAGAAGGCATTGGCCCCGGGGTCATAGGCCACCTGTAATCCGCTGTAGCGCTTCAACTCAAAGTCTTCCAGCAGCAGAATATGGCTGAGTCTCAGCTCCTTCACCGCCCGCGCCGCCGCCACCAGTTGTAAACCAGCCTCAACGCGCTGCCGCTCATCCGCAATCTTCGCCAATTCTCCACCGGCTACAAGCTTCAAATCTTCACCGGCAGCCACCCGCGCCACCATCCGCCACCAAACCTCTTCCGTGAATCCCGTAAACCCATAATCCTTTAACCCTACCCTCACCGGCCGGTAAATCACCGCCCCGTCCATCGCCCCGCCCACGCGCTGCCCGTCAGCCACACCTACAATGTCAGGATGATTCAAATACGCCCGCAACTGCAACGCCTCGGCGTCAGGGGGTTGCACCACATAATCCACACTGGGCCCCACATCCGTCGGCCGCTCTCCCGGCATGGTCTCCACCGTAAAGGGCCGGAAATCGAGAATCTCCAGCCGCGTACCGTCGTCCAGCTTGGCTGTCTCATAAACATGCCCATCAAACGGCACCAAACGCCCGTCGGCAAGGTTTAACCCACGGCCCCTCACCGCACTCCCCCCGTCCCCAAAACTCGCCTGATAAAACGCGTAAGCGCCCACCCGCACCGGATGATTCACTTCCACAGTGTAAACCACGCCACCATCTTGTCTCTTGCCTCTTGTCTCTTGTGTCTGTTCCCCCACTTTAAGCGTTGTCGCATAACGTCGCGGCATCCCACTCGGGTACTGCTCAATCTCAAACCCGTCATTACGCACCTGAAACGGCAAGAACTGCGGAATCGCCTCCTTCCCGCGCCACACCAGCACCACATTGTCGGTTTCCCCTTCACGCAGGTTCAAACTCCCCCGCCACCCGACAAACCCACTCACCATGCCCGCCGCCGCCACACCCAGCACCCCCACATGGACCGCAAAGTATCCAATCCGGTTCAACACACCTCGCTGCCATACATCATACCCGTCCACCTCGCCGAACCGCCGGAACCCAGCTGCATGCAAAACCTTACCGGAGACTCCCTCAACCCGGGATCCCGCCCCCCCCGGCCCCCGCTTCGGCGTCAGCATCTGCCGGTAAATCGCCGGCCCGTTCCGCAGCACGCATACACTCACACTCACCAGTAAAAACGCTAAAATCCCCACAAACCACCACGCACGGAACACATCGGTCAGCCCGCTGTACCACAACACACGGGCCCAGAAAGTCCCGTACTCCGCCACATAATCCTGAACCGGCAACCCCT
>JAIXZU010000049.1 GCA_027489415.1 Alphaproteobacteria bacterium | reverse complement strand
CGGTACGGCGGCGGCGCACGGCCTTGGCCTGTGGAGGTGTCGGAATGGCGACCGCGATCGGAGCTTTGGCCTCACGGCTCTTGAACTGGGCCTTGGCGGCGGCCTCTGCCACCTTCTGTTTGTCCGGACGGGTAACTGCCTTCGGCTGAAATTCAGTGAGATCAACAATATCGGGCTTAGCAGGTGACGACGTGACCACTTCCTCATCATCGTCAAATCCGAGGTTGGGGCGGTTACTCATCAGGCCGCCCTCCCCTGCTGGGTCTGGACCGCTTTCAGCTTCGCAACGACCTCAGCGGTGAACTCCATGGCATTCTGGACCGCCTTGTCGAGGTTGCTGACCGCTTTAGGATCAAGGTTTGAGAGCAAGCCTCCAAAGTCAAGCAGATCACGGTAGGCCGCGCGCTCGACGATTGAGCTATTCATGACCTCAATGCCAGCTGCATCGAGCTGATCACGGACGTTCTTAAGGGAACGGGATGCTACGGCTGCACTGACGCGGGTCAGCAGGACCGCATAGGGAATCTCGCGCTTGGCGAGCCGCGCCTGGTTGCGGATGAGCTTGATAGTTTTCGAAGCGCCTTTGGCGTCCATGGAGGCGCCCTGGGTAGGGATGATGATAAGGTCTGACATGCCGATCGCATTGGCGACCATGAGGCTCGCGGTGCCTTCCAGGTCGATGATGACGAACTGGTGTTCGGTCGAGGCGTCCTCAACAACATCAACAATTGAGTCTTCCGTGACGTCGCCGATGATGGTGATGTTGGCAGGTTTGCCGGGCAAAGAGCCCCACTGGGAAATCCAGCGCTCGGGGTCCGCATCGACGATTGCAACACTAGCGCCACGCGCGGCGAGTTCGCCCGCGAGCAGCAGGGCGGACGTGGTCTTACCGGCGCCACCCTTTGGGTTGGCAAATGAAATCACGGGCATCGTGTGTCTCCTAAATTCGTTGCTCCACCCTACCGCCCAAAAGCTAACAGATAGCTACCAGCTATCCAATGGTAGCGAGTAGCTATCGGCTACCATATGGTACCAAATAAGCACACTGATACCAAGTAGCTACCAGATACTAAACAGATACCATTTAGTAGCTTATTCGTACCACTTTCACGAAACCGCCTGAAAATGCCGGGGAAGTGGCTGGAAATGCGGCATTGCGGTTGGCAGGAATCGCGGGGCGGGGTAGGGTGCAGCATGGCCGTGAAAAAACTGCACCTCAAGACTCGCGAAGCGTTTGCAGACCTGTCGCTGCATGAAAAGAACGCCTACCTCCAGGAGGTGGCGGATCAGATTGCTGACACCCGTGGCGACGCTCGGATCGAACTGGACAAGGACGCGCTATCCCGGCTCCGGCGCTATTACAGCCGCCGCAGTATGGCGGACCTGCGTCTTGAAGAGATGGGCGGCCCCATGGCGGTGAGCTTCCGCAACATCGCCGAGGCCATCCGTTCCGACGAGGTCCAGAAACTGGTGGGCCACGAGATTCCGACCGCGCGCAGCACACGACGGGTTCTCTCGAACTCCCGTCCGGCGCCGATCGATGACGCCCAGCTGATGTTCTTCGTGCCCTCGGTTCACGACGCGCCGCTGAAAGATGACTTCAACCTGATGGACATTGCGCCGTTCTCGCTCTCGAAGTCGGGAGGGCAGGGGGTTATCCGCTACGAGCTGAAGGATTCCATCATCACGATCGAGGGCGGCGCGGAGGTCGGCATTGCCACGGCGTATGACTACGACATCGTCATCAACATGATCTCGCATCTTGCCGAGGCGACCCGCCGGTTCCGCATCGAGGATGCGAAGGGGTTGAAGCCAAGCATCCCGCCGCAGGTCTATCGCCCGGCGGCTGCCGAGATCCTGAAGTTCTGCCGCCGTGAGTTAGGCGGCAAGCAGTACGAGGACCTGGAGCGTGCGCTGGCGCGTCTTCAGGCAACCCATATCCGCATTACCAACCTCAAGGGCGGGGAGGGGCGCCGCGACCGCCGCGAAACCGAATCCTTCCCGCTGATCGGGAGGTACAAGGTGGTGAGCCGCACCAACCAGGACCGCATTGACCAGGTGGAGATCGAAATCCCCGGCTGGATCTATGACGGCGTGGTGCGTCCGGACGGCAAGCCGACCATCCTGACCCTGAACCCAGATTACTTCCTGCTCTCACGGCCGTTGGCACGCTTCATCTATCGTCTCGCACGCAAGGCAGCAGGGGAGGGGGAGGCGTTCTATTCCGTCACCGAGCTGAAGAAGCGCAGCGCCTCGATGCTGCCCATGCGCAAGTTTCGCAAGGCCATTCAGGAGATCGTCGAAAACGCCCAGGTGCTACCACTGCCAGACTACGACCTGGAGCTGGAGGATCGGGGCCACGACCTCATCTTGTTCATGCGCAATCGCGCTAAGCGGCTGCCTGCGCCTGAGGCAGGCAAAGCCGTGACTGCCTGATTTTGTCAAAGAACCGTACATCAATCCGCCCTATTTTGACAAAAATGGCGCACCCCCTCGATTCGTTCGTTTTGTCAAATGACCGTACTTCGGTCCGCCCTATTTTGACAAAAATGGCTTCTGGCCTTGGAATCCGAGGGTTGCAGGGTGGGCTGTGGATAAACTGGGGATATGTCATCCACAACCGTACTTCGGTCCGCGGAAACCGTACTTCGTTCTGTCAACGCCGTACATCATTCCGTCTTTGCCGTACTTCGTTCCGTCAAAACCGTACTTCAGTCCGAAATCGGCGTGTAACCCGTTGGCCCTGTTAGGTTTTTTCACCCTAAAACTATATATAAAACTATATAAAACCGGCAAAACTGATTTAAAACGCTGGCGCTGACATTTTTTCAAATTGGTTTTTGGATTTTTTGTCAAAGTTCCCGGCTTGTCAGCATAACGCCGTTCAGGAACCATCCACGAGCGCCAACAACGCTTTTCTAGATGGATAGATGGACGATGGCCTAGAACCCGAGAGAAAACACCTCAGAAAGGCGCCTAGGGGCCGATGGACGGCTACATCTCAGTCTCCCTACCTATCTTCTGAAACAGACCCCGGGCACCGTAAGCATGCAGCGCTTGTTGTGGGAATTGTAGCAGGTGCTGAGGGCACTATCTTCGGCGTTCGATTGCGTCGATCCGACAGATAGCTGCCAATCTGACGCGCGATTGCCGGGAGCCACGCGGGCAACTGCGGCACATGTCTCAGAGAAGGTACGTCGAACGGTGCAGGACTTGTTGCGGGAAAACTGCAAGCAGCCGACCATTGCAGCGCTACGGGCCTCCGATTCAGAGGGGAAGCTCTCCTCAGTCAGAAAAACGATGCCATCTTGAGACGTCGCAAAAGCTCCGAACGAGCCAACAACCGTCTGCGCCGCAGCTTGGGTCTCACGCAGGTTGGAAAGGGTGCCCCTGTAAGTTTCGATATCGCGCTGCAACGCTGCGATTTTCAGCTCCTGTT
>JAIXZU010000035.1 GCA_027489415.1 Alphaproteobacteria bacterium | reverse complement strand
CCAAGCTGGTGCCGCTGCTGGAGAGTGGGGCGCCGCGCGAAGAGATGAAGGCTGCGGTTGAAGAATATGTGGCCACGTTATTGGGTAACCTTGAAAAACAGCCGGAATGGGCAATTTTAGGGTGCACACATTACCCGCTGGTTGCAGATTTATTCCGTGCCGCCCTGCCCGCAAAAACCCGCATAGCCAACCAGCCCAAGCTGATTGCAAATGCGTTGGAGGATTATTTGGGACGACATCAAGAGCTGGCAGGAGAAGCGGGGCCTGCGAGGTATTTCACGACCGGGAATAAGGATGAGGTTAGGCGGGTGGCGGGGCTGCTGCTGGGTGAGGAGATACCTTTCAACGCCCTGACTTAGGGCGTTTTTGCGATTGCGTGCATAGGCTTAAAGGGTTACGGTGCCGCTTAATGAAGCCGGACTGAGAGGAACCCCTTGATGGCACAGGACACTTTGCATTTTTCCGATGAACAAACTGAAGTACGCATGCCCCGTATCAATACCCTCCAGTTGGGACGTAATGGAACCAACGACCACCAGAATGAAGACCTTGTGCTGGTGCACAAGCTGCCGAACGGTGTGGTGATGGCCGCAATTGACGGCATTACCCAACTGACTGGATGGCGCGGGCAGGTGGAGATTGACGGCAAGACGCTTGACGTCACCAGCGGTTGGATTGCCGCGCGTGTGGTGGCCAAGAATCTGATTCAGCTTGACCCAGGTTCGGATTTTTCCGACCTGTTGGGCAATATTGTGGAAGACTGGAATTTTGCGCGGATGGCGCATGGCATTCCCGATGATGAGATCCTCGGGGCGGTGTTTTGTGCCTATGTGCAGTTTGACGGTGGGCCGGGAGAATTCTGGCAGCTGGGTGACTGCGGCTGGGGTGTGCTGACCGATAGCGATACGCCCGAGTGGATTGATAGCCTGAACGGTAAGATGCCCGACAACAGCCGCGATGCGGATTTACGGGCCGAGGTGATTCTTCCCCAGTTGGATAAGCTGGGTGTGGAATACCCCGACGGGTTGCTGGACCAGCCGAAGGTGTTGGCGAGCCTTGCCAAGCAGGGTTTCCAGACCATGCGCGAGAAGCGTAAGGCGCGTAGAGGCGAGGACTACCTGTGGCTAACCGACATTGATGCGATGCTGGCCCATGACCACGTAAAGGAGCCGGTGCAAATGCCGGAGCGCCTGAAGAAGCTGGTACTGGTGACTGACGGCATGCTGATAGTACCGCAGAGCATTGAAGACGGGCTGGCTTTTCTGGCAGAGCTACGCGAAGAAGACCCCCTGATGGTGGGCCTGAACAAGCTGGGGCTGCGCACGGCGAAAGGCTTTGTGGACATGGAGACGGGCGAGATTCGGCCGTTTACCGATGATGTTGGCATGATAGAAGTCACGTTTTAACTGGCGGCCCTGCGGGGCCGCTTTTTTTTCGTTTAGAGTGTTGAGAGGGTTGACGTATCGCAATACTGGTATACATTGCGGTTGAAATTTCGATCTTTTCCCTCTCTCCCTTGAAAGGAGCATGACATGACGTTCTTGGATATTCTTGAGAAGTGCATTCACCACCTTGTGAGGTTGGCCCGGTGGTTCTTCCGGTGGTTCTTCCTGATTGCGGGGTGGGCTTTCATCGGCTACATGCTGGGTGCATGGCTGAGCGGCGGTGTGATTACCGACCGGATTGCCGATACCGATTTCGGGAACATCCAGACATGGGCGTGGTTGGTGATCTGGCCTGTGATGTTTGTGTTGAACGTGGCGTGGTGGAAGGCCCTTGTGACGGTGGTGGTTGTATGCCTATTACTAGGCCTGCGCCGCAACAATTATGGTGGCTGGAACTTTTTTGGGTATTATCTTACGTGAAATTCCTGCCCCTTTGATGATTAACGGCCCTCCTTGCGGAGGGCCGTTTTTGCTTCACTGATGTGCCTTTAGAGGGCTTCGGCGCCAGCGATGATTTCGATGAGCTCGGTGGTGATGGCCGCTTGGCGGGAGCGGTTGTACTGCACGGTGAGGCGTTGGATCATTTCGCCAGCGTTACGCGTGGCGGAGTCCATCGCTGACATACGCGCGGCTTGTTCGGAGGCGGCGGATTCCAGCAGCGCCGTGAAGACTTGCATGTTGAGGTTGAGCGGTAGGAGGTGGGTGAGAACGGTGTCCTCGTCCGGCTCGAATTCCGGTGCTGAGACGGCGTTTCCGCTTTCCATGACAGGTTTGGCAAAAGGAATAAGTTGGGACACTTCCGGCTGCTGCGTGAGCATGGTGATGAGCTTTGAGGACATCAGGTGGACTTCGTCGAAGGTGCCGGTTTCAAATTCCGCCAGAACGGCTTGTGCGATGGTTTGGGCGTGGGCGAATTCGACGTTGCGGCCCATGTCCGTGTATGAGCGCACCAGTTTGGCGGGGTGGGCGGACTTGAGGCCAGCTTCGATTTTACGGCCGACAGCGATGAGGCTGACGTTTTGGCCAGCGGCTTGGCGGGTTTCCAGCCATGAATTGGCCGCTTTGAGCAGGTTGCTGTTGAGGCCGCCGGCGAGGCCGCGGTCCGAGCCGCAGACAATCAGGCAGACATTTTTCACCACCGGACGGCCGGTGAGGAGCAGCGGGGCGGAGTCATCGGCGCCCGCAGCAATGGTACCGAGGATGCCGGAGAGGCGGGCGGCGTAAGGACGGGCGTTTTCCACGGCCATGCGGGCGCGGCGCACTTTTGCGGCGGCGACCATTTTCATGGTTTTGGTGATCTGGCGCGTGTTCTTGACGCTCTTGATACGGCTGCGGAGGGCTTTGAGACTAGGCATGAATGAGGTTTTAGCAGATGTTTAACAGAGGGTAAAGCTTGTGCATTCGTTATTCGTGATTCGTGATTCGTGATTCGAGAGAAAGTGGTGATTTTTACAGGTTGCTTACGAATTGGGCGGGGGGCGGAGGGGTTT
>JAIXZU010000109.1 GCA_027489415.1 Alphaproteobacteria bacterium | reverse complement strand
CGCAACACCATCCTGAAGCGCAACCTCAAGGCCCAGGCCAAGGCGTAACCCCGTTATGTCCTAATGAAGCCCCGCAAGGGGCTTTTTTTATGCACAAAAAAGGGGGCGGTACATCACTGCACCGCCCCCCCGTCATCGTTCAAAATTTACCATGGCCACCATTCTGGCCCTCAGCCTCGCACATGGCCTCATCCAGAGCAGCATGGCCAAAGCCCTGCTCGTCGCGGCATTCGTAGTAGGATGCCCATTCAAGGCTCTCGGTCGCGGCCTGCATTCTCAGCCGCTGGGTCGTCAACCTGTTCAGTATCGCCCCGACATCCTGCAAGACATAATCCATCGTCAATTCAGCATGTGTCGCAGGCCCCTCACTATAGCCCTGCAACGCCAGCAAATGCTGCCGAAGAATCATGAAGTCGCCGATGGCGAGAAGATTCGCCTCAAACGCCACATCGGAGGTATCCAGCGGTTCATCAGGCTTGGCCTTGAATTCAGCCACCTTCATCAAGGCACGTTGAAAAACCAGATCCTTGGACAGGTACGCATCCCGGTAATCCTGGGAACAATCGTAGTGAGCATAGATGCGGGACGACAGAAAAACCTTGGAACCGGCACACACCTCCGGCACCTTCTCACCGTTCGGCCCGTAAACGGTCATCGCCGCGACCGGCGATACCGTAGCCAGAACCGAAGCGACACCCAGAGCAAAAATCATCGTCTTCATGGAATAATCCCCCAAAAGAAAACACGCATCCAGCCCACCACGGGCGCCAAAAAGGTTCAGATGCGTTTCACCCCATACATAGGCCTCTCCACCTCCAATACAACCCACCACCCGCAAAAAAGGGCCGGTACATCACTGTACCGGCCCCGCCGTCGCAAAACCTACTCACAGCGCAGATAGCGCTGACCGTCAGCCTTGATGATCGTCGAGCACGAGCGCGTCGTCGTCCCGGTGCCGCCGATGCTGACAGAGGCAGCACTGGGCATTCCCGAATCATAGGGAATATCGGTCGTTTCCCGCCTGTTGACGGTCCCCGTCACCGACGACGACCCCACAGCGATAGACTGCCCGACGACCCGACCATTCGAATCGAAGTTGTAGAAACCCCTGACTTCCTGAGCCATAGCTCCGGAAACCGAAGCCAGAGAAAGGGCGAGTGCAGCAACAAAAGTCTTCATGGTAATCTCCCGAAACCACGCATCCAGCCCACCACGGGCCGCCTCAAAGGGTCAAACAGATGCGTTCTAACCCCATACATAGGCCTGCCCCACCCCAATACAACCCACCACCCGCAAAAAAGGGCCGGTACATCAGTACCGGCCCTTTATGCCGCGAATAACGGACTATTTGAATATCTCCCCAAAGTTTTTGATCATCTCCATCCTATCTTCAGAGTAAAGTTCGACAACCTTACCCTTTCCCCCCGGCACAGGCACCAACCTCGAAAAGTCGGCGGCCTTCTGCACCTCGGCGTCAATCGCCACCTTGGCCTTCTGCAGGCCCTCCTGAAGGGTCTTCAACGCCGCCAGAACCTCAGGCGTGGCGTCACCCGCCGCCGAAATCCGGTAAGCCAGCACCCGCACCTGTCCGGCCAGGGTCCAGTAGTCCCCCATCGCCGCAGTAAGCTCACCGCGCCAGAGGGCACTCTGGATATCGGGAAGGTCCGTAAACCCCTTTCCGATGCACTCCTCGTAACTCCATTCCAGCTCGAAGGCCATCGGGCACGCCGTCACCATCGGGTCCTTCCGCCCCTCATCAGCCGAGGCAACCCCGGCCACCGTAAAGGCAGCCACGGAAACAGCGAGTACAGCAGCAATCGTCTTCATTGTTCTCTCCTTCGAAAACACGCATCCAGCCCACCATGGGCGCAATAAAAGGTTCAGATGCGTTATCCCCCCATACATAGGCCATCCTCGCCCCAAAACAACCCACCACCCACAAAAAAGGGGCGGCGCATCACTGCACCGCCCTCTCAGGCTCACGGTTGCGGAAGATCCAGATCAACCTCAGCCTTATCAAGCTTGGCCTTCATCAACATATTCAACGTTGCCCAGAGATTCTCATAAATCTCGCCGTCAGCAAAATCCTGCACTGAGAATTTCCCACTGGAACGGGTATTGCGCACCATATCGAACTGGGTTTCCAAGACAGCAAACTGCACCGCCGCCGCCCTATAGTCTTCCTGGGTATTCAAGGGCAGGTTCAGCACTTCGGTCACCCGCTCGGCCGCCGCCATCAGGCAAGTCGCCGGCGCATAAGGCTTACCGCTGAACGGGCACGCAGCACCCATCTCATCGGCCGCAGCAGCGGCACCGGCACCAAGGCCCACCAATGCACCGACGATCATCACCACACGCAAATGTCTCATCACACCCTCCTTCAGGGGTTGGAGTAAAAACGAAGCAAGAGATTATTCAATATGTATACTATTAACACACTCCAAAGTCAAAACCCAATCCCCACATTCATCATACATCCCACCAACCACAACCAACCCCCACTTTCCATCCACTCACCACCTACTTTCCTTACACTTTCCATCTAGGGAAAGTGAAACATGGCTCTCACCCTCACTCCCACCTCAATAGGCCCATCCACCTTCCCATCACTCACCATCACTGCAAAGCGACTTTTCAACACAATATCAACAGCTTAACCCCAACAGGTTGTACCCAAAAACCTTGACATTTCAAGCATATAAAGCTATAATATTCCCATTCCCCCACCCCCTAAAAACCAAAAAAACGGCGCCCAGCGCCGCTTCTTAGGGATTGCACGCAGGCGGCTATAAACGGCTCAGCTGGCAATTTTTGGCGGGACGCAGTGTACGAGCGTACATAAGTCACGCCAAAAAATGTCAGATGGCCGTTTTAGCCCCTGCCTACCGACGAGTTAGCAAACTCAGAGCAACACCAGTGGCGACTGATACGTTGAGACTCTCCATCGTCGGCGCAATCTGAATCTTCACCAACGTGTCACAGCTCTCACGGGTCAAGCGGCGCAGGCCTTCACCTTCACTGCCCAGAACCAGACAGATAGGCCCGTCAACTTTCACCTCACCAATTTCAGTCTCGGCTTCACCCGCCATACCCAGCACGGTAAAGCCAGCTTCCTTAAGCATTTCAATGCTTTGAGCAAGGTTGGTGATCTCCACGACCGGTACCACTTCCATCGCACCGGCAGCCACTTTCGCGGCTGTGGCGTTCAGTCCGGCACTGCGGTGCTCGGTGACCAGCACGCCTTGCGCGCCGAAGGCCGCACAGCTGCGCACAATCGCACCAAGGTTATGCGGGTCGGTAATCTGGTCTAACGCCACGATAAGCTTGGGCTTTTCGCTCAAAAGCTCCGGCAGGCTCGGCTGCGGCAGGTTACCCACCAGCGCGGCCACACCTTGGTGAACCATGTCGCCAAACTGCTTTTCAAAGTCGGGCTTGGAATGGATTTCCACTACCCAATCCGGGTTCTTGGCAATCAATTCACCAAGCTCACCTTGGGCTTCACTCAGCAACCACACGGTGCGCACCTTGCGGCGGCCGGTGGAAAGGGCGGCCAGCACAGCGTGGTAGCCAATCAGCCAGCCATCACCGCGCATCAGGCCGGTGTCTTTGTCCTCAGCCGGGCGGCGGTCGCGCTTAATCGTGCGCTTTTCGGCAAATTTCGCACTCTTGCTGTCACCACGGTCAAAGCTCTCGCGCGGCTTCCACTCACGCTTTTCATAGCTGCCACCTTCACGCGGCGCACGGGGCGCGTAAGGGCGGTCACCACCCTCGCGCTTCACAAACGGCTTGCGCTCACCATCACCGAAGCTCTTGCGCTCATAGCCGCCTTCACGCTTGGCGTAGGGCTTACGCTCGCCGTCACCAAAGCTCTTGCGCTCATAACCACCTTCACGCTTGGCGTAAGGCTTGCGGTCACCACCGTCACGGGGTGCGTAGGCACGGGCGGGGCGGTCACCCTCTGCACGGGGCTTGCTACCCTCGTACGGGCGGCGCTCATAGCCACCTTCACGCTTGGCGTAGGGCTTGCGCTCACCATCACCACGGGGCGCAAAGCTGCGCTCACCATCACGTTTGGCATAGGGGCGTGCAGGGCGGTCGCCACCATCACGCGGCGCGTAGGCACGCGCCGGGCGGTCGCCCTCGGCACGGGGCTTGCGCTCATAGCCGCCCTCACGCTTGGCGTAAGGCTTGCGCTCACCACCTGTATTGCTCTTGAAACCACCGGCCTTCGGCCCACGCTTGTCTACCATCACGGAGAGTCCTTTTACTTAACTCCCCCCTACATAAGCGCAAACTGCCTAAATTACTAGCACCCACCCTCAAATAAAAACAAAAGCATTGGCCACAGCCAAAACTAACTCACCAAAATCACCTTATCGCGGCCAGTTATCCCCTGCACCACACTCAACCGGCTCTTCGCCACGCCCCAGTGCTGGGCCAATAACGCTATCACCGCCTTGTTGGCCTTGCCGTCCTCAGGCACCGCCGTCACATACACCCGTAACTGGCCATTTTCCTCAACAATCCGGTCAGCCGCAGCCTTCGGCGTTACCCGCACCGCAATCCTGTCACCGGCCACCACCAAGGCTTTAGCTCACTTTTTTAATGAATTCCGTCTTCAGCACCATCTGCCCGCATTCAATCTCGCGCGCGTCACTGGTCAGCCGGATATTCTTGAACTTCGTTCCCTGCTTCAGCACTTGGGAAGATCCCTTCACCTTCAAGTCCTTAACCACCGCCACGGTGTCGCCATCGGCCAGTACGGTTCCATGGGCATCCTTCACAACCAACATATCATCACTCATCACACGTATCTTTCTTGGGGAATCTTCAGGAATCCCTCATACTCCATTTCATAAGAACTGGCAAAACAAGCCGCCAGAAGGAGAATCCCATGTCCAGCCGTCCCGTCACCGTATCCGAGTCCCAGCCCAAACCCTACGGTCAAACCATCGGCACCGGTCCCCATACCCTGCAGGCGGACGAACCCGAAACCATGCTCGGACGCGACACCGGCCCCTCCCCCTACGAACTCCTAAAAGCCGCCCTCGGCGCCTGCACGAACATGACTCTCCGCATGTACGCCGCCCAAAAAGGCTGGCCCCTCACCCACGTCGCCACCATCGTCACCCACGAAAAAATCACCGACGAAACAAGCCCGAAACGGGATGTCTTCCACCGCCAGATTATCCTCACTGGCCCGGACCTCACCGAGGAACAGCGCCTGCGCCTCCTCGAAATCGCCGACAAATGCCCCGTCTCGCGCACTCTGGAAGGCAACGCCCTCATGCGCACCCTCCCCGCCTAAAATCCTCGCCGGAAGCGCACAATATCTGCTAAACAACAGGGTATGGAACTCATTACCCTGAAAACGAATGCCGCCACCGCCACCATCAGCCTCTATGGTGCGCAGGTCATGTCCTTTATCCCGAACGGCCAGCCGGACGCCCTCTGGCAAACCTCGCCGGAGCACCTCACCACCGCCCTCAGCAACGGCAAAGCCCTGCGCGGTGGTATCCCCGTCTGCTGGCCGTGGTTCAATGCCCACCCCACCGTCAGCGGCGCTCCCAGCCACGGCCTGGGCCGTACGCAAACATGGAATCTCCTCGACCACACCAACTCTCCGGAGCAAAGCACCGCAACCCTCACACTCATGCTCGACGGCTCCCACCCAGCCTGGCCCCACAAAACGTCCGGCGAACTGGTGGTCACCCTCACCGACACTCTCACCGTCAGCCTCACCACCACCAATGAGTCTCAGCAACCCTTCAAACTCCAGCAAGCCCTCCACACCTACCTGAACGTGGCGGATGTCAGCAATATCGAATTGGGCGGCATAACCGGCCTCAAACGCCGCCATGTCACCAGCGGCACCCACCTGCCAAACGTCCCGGAGGACTTTAGAATCACCACCGAAACAGAGGACCTCATCAGCCCTGTTATAACCCCCATCACACTGGAAGACTCCAAACTCAACCGCACCATCACCATCCAGAATATCGGCTCGGACGAAACCGTCATCTGGAACCCATGGGCGGAAAAAGCAGCTAAACTGGACATGCCCATAGGCAGTTACCGCCACATGCTGTGCCTCGAGGCAGCCAACATCGATAACGCGTTAACCCTCGCCCCCGGCCACAGCCATACGCTCACCACGGTCATCAGCTCAGAAACTCACTAGCCACAAATAAGGGGCCAAAAGGCCCCTTTCTAATCGTTCTGCCCGCGTCTGGGCAAACGCCACTGCGGCCGGATATAATGGCACGTATAGCCATTAGGAATCCGCTGCAAATAGTCCTGATGCTCAGGCTCCGCCTCCCAAAAATCGCCCAGCGGCGCAAGCTCTGTCACCACCGGCCCGGGCCAAATGCCGGAAGCCTCCACATCCGCAATCGTCTCTTGCGCAATACTCAACTGTACCTCATCAGCGTAAAAAATCGCCGATCGGTAGCTCTCACCTTTGTCATTACCCTGCCGGTTCAACGTTGTCGGGTCGTGAATCTGAAAGAAAAACTCCAGCAACTGCCGGTAGTTCATCACACGCGGGTCATACACAATCTCAATCGCTTCAGCATGGCTTCCATGGTTGCGGTAAGTGGCGTGTGCAACATCACCTCCCGTGTATCCCACACGCGTCCTCACCACACCGGGCATGGCGCGTATCAACTCCTGCATGCCCCAGAAACACCCACCAGCCAACACAGCTTTATCATAACTCATCAATCACTCTTTCATCGAAATCGCTTTGCGACCAAGAAGTTGTTCACGCTGCAATGTATCAGACGACGACGCCCCAAGCCAAATCCCGAAAAATGCCCTCGCAAGCTTGGCATCATCAACTTTACCGACCAAACTGCCATTTTTCAGCAATGTCATAGTGCCATCAGGATGAGACACCCCCGTCAAAGTGTCACCCTTCACAACATCCGGTATCAAACGTGTCAGCTGTTTCTGCCATGCATCCAACGTCGCATCACTCACATTCTGTCGGGCGATTTCCTTCCGCGCTTGCCCGGCAATTTTAGCCCCCTTCAAGTTCAGCTTATAGGTCAGGGATAAACTGAACGCCGCGCGCTCCTCATAAACACCCCCCGGCGCCTTCAATACCGCGTCATAAACGGGTATCCCCCACTTGCTGAATCTCGCCCGTCCCACTTCACGGTAACTACTCACAGTCTGGCTCTCAGCTTGGGCACTCGCGAAACTCATGCTGGCACCAAGCACGCTCGCCACAACCATCAAACATACGGCTAAAAATGGCTTTATTCTAAACATGTTCATAGGTGTCCAATCCGTTTAGTCAAATTTTGTTCCAGCCATCAGGTTCAGTGGCTTTGTAGGGCGATAGGTTTTCACATGCCGTCTTGTATCCAAAGGTGAGGCAACTCTTAAAAGCCCCGAATTTGGCTAAAAAGCTATCATAACCTCCTTTGAGCCGCCAAATCAGTTCCTTACCGGCAGCTTTCACACCTTTCATATATACCACATCCCCTCCCTCGTTTTCGCCACAGGCATTGCGTTTCGGCTCACTAACCGCCATATCGGAAACCATGGGTCCCCACAGCTCATCTCTTCCCGTGCCTCACGCACTGCTAGTGCGTCGTTTGGTGTTTTTCATACCTGCCACCTTAATCACGCTGCTCGGCTGGTACCTGGCATGGGACATGATGGACGCCTCCTTCGACACCCCATTAGCCGCCGTCTTCAGCACGATCCAGCTGATTCTCTTCGGCCTGCTCTTCGCCCTTCTAGCCGTAACATCCTGGGCCGCATTCCTGGGCCTCGGTTTATGGTTGCTTGGCCGCCGTAAGGTGCCGCTGGAACGGGAGGCCATGGCCATTCCCCAAAGCGCCCTGCGTCCCAGCACGACCACGCGCACCGCCTTGCTCATTCCCGCCTATCATGAGGACCCCCACGAGGTCTTCGCCCGCGTCCGCACCATGCATGCGGAACTCACTGCCCTTCAGCCCGAAGACGTGCCCTCCGACATCGACATCTTCATCCTGAGCGACAGCCAGAACCCGGATTCTGTTGCCGCGGAAGCCGAAACCTACCGCGCCTGTATCGCAAATCTCGACTCCCGCGGCCCCGCCGTCTATTACCGCCGCCGCGAACAGAACACCGAATATAAAGTCGGTAACATCAAGGAATTCTGCATCCGTTGGGGCCACGCCTACGACCACATGCTGGTCCTCGACGCTGACAGCCTCATGTCCGCCCAAACCATGCGCCGCATGATCATGCTCATGGAGCGCCACCCCCGCATCGGCCTGCTCCAAACCTGCTTCATTCCCATCGGGCGGGAAACACTCTTCTGCCGTGTCATGCAGTTCTCCACCCGCCTCTACCTCATGCCTGCCGCCATGGGGCTGGAATTCTGGCAAGGCGCCAACGCCAACTACTGGGGCCACAACGCCCTGCTGCGCACCCGCGCCTTTATGGAAAGCTGCGGCCTGCCGGAACTCCCCGGCAAAGCCCCCCTCGGCGGCCGTATCCTGAGCCACGACATCGTCGAAGCCGCCTTCATCGCCCGCGCTGGCTGGGAAGCATGGCTCCTGCCCAACATGCCCGGCACCTATGAGGAACTCCCCACCAACCTCATCGACTTCATGCAGCGGGACCGCCGCTGGTGCGCCGGCAACCTCCAGCACCAGCACGTCATGCGCGCGGACCGCATCCCCCTCGGCAATCGCATTCACATGGGCCTCGGCATCATGGCCTATGCCACCGGCCCGCTCTGGCTGGGCTTTATCCTCTTTGCGCTTATCGGTACCGCCACCGGCATCAGTGGCGGCGGCCTGCAACTGGCCACCGCCGGCTACCTCACCACGTCTGAAAGCGGCCAAAACCTCTTCTACCTTACGCTCTTGCTTTTGTTTGGCCCTAAACTGCTAACCCTCCTGCTCGCATTCATTCGCCCCTCCGTCTGCCGCAGCTTCGGTGGGCCTGTGCGCCTGTTTGTCAGCGCGGTGCTGGAACAAATCTTCCTCATGCTCCAGCAGCCCGCCATCATGCTTTTCTACACCACGTTCATCATCCGCCCCCTTCTCGGCCGCGTCGTCAAATGGGAAGCCCAACCCCGTTCCGAACGCGGCATCGGCTGGTACGAAGCCCTCCTCCGCCACCGCAACCATATGCTTTTCGGCCTGTTCCTGACCGGCCTCGCCAGCATTATGCCCTCCAACATGACGATTATCGGCGTCACGCCCGTCATCATCGGCCTGCTGCTCAGTCCGGTCTTTACCGTGCTGACCAGCCGCGCCAGCCTCGGCCAACGCCTCCGCCGCATGGGCCTATTCCTGACCGTAGACGAACTCACCCCCGCTCCGGAGGTCAAAACCCTCCAAAACAACCTCGCCATGCCCCTCACGGCCCCCGTAAAACCGGTAACTCTCCCTTCACTGCCACCCGAAGTTCACGGCACGATGGACCCCCAGCCCCTGCGCTATCCCCGCCCCCAAACCGCGGCCAAAACGTTCAATGCCTTCGGTTTGGAAGAAGCAGCCACCATCCCGCTGAACGACCGCTAATATCAAGCACAAGTATTGAAAAAAGAGGGGCAAACGCCCCTTTTTCACGCACAATATCAGAACACCCTACTAATGCTTATGCCGCAGCAAACGCTCTAAAAGCTTAGTAAACGGGGAGGTACTGTCAATCACCCCATCATGATGGTCACGGACCTTCATACGCCCTTCCGCACGGTGCCACGCCCGCTCATGGAAGTAATAGAACACCGTTTGCACACAGGGCTCAATCAAACCGATAGCCAGCGCAATTTTCCAGCTCCCGCTCAAGGCATAAGCCACCATAATCGCCACAGTCATATGCATCACGGCATAGGTGGAGGTCTTCATCAAACTCAAAGGCATGCGCATCATTTCGTCTCTTTCTTAAAATGTGATGAGACTATACCCGCTAATAACTGACTAAAAAAGCTCCCCTTCGGGAGCCCTGAAATTTCTGGTGGAGAGAGAAGGATTCGAACCTTCGAAGGTAGAACCAGCTGATTTACAGTCAGCCCCCGTTGGCCACTTGGGTATCTCTCCAGCCGCGCCGAACCTAGCCGCACACTCCCGCCCTGTCAACACGCCAGCCATCGTTTCTGCACTTTTTTCGCTGCTTGCAGCCCGGGTAAACGGAATCAGGGGCTCCAAGGCTCTTGCGTCGTCCCAAAAGTTTCGGTAAAAAACCGTCCACACGCGGCAGACCCACCCAACCACCCTGCCGCGTGTGCTTCTTGAAAAGCCCCCCGTCACACTTCCAGCGCATGCGGAATGCCCCCTCACCTAGCCAAGGTCACAACCTGATACCTATGCTAGCGCCAACACAATGAAATTGAACATAAATAAAAAAATCGTAAAAAAGTTTCAATCTGGCGGAACCAGAATTATCGTTCGGCATTATCTCAACAGCTACCTCGTGTAGCAGCTCAGGGGGATCTCAAGGCGGCACATTGCAAGGTGGGCCGCCTTGATCTTATTTGGAGGCTCCCTCCCCCCTACTCATCACCACCAAGGGCTTTATACAGCGCCGCAAGGCTCTGTCCCACCGCCGCATCACCACCTGCCAGCGCGTCGTCGGCATTCAACTGCTGTTGCTCAGCCACAATCACATCAAGGTTGCTGGCAACACCCTCCGCATATTGTAGTTTCGCCAATCTCAAGGCATTCCGGCTGGCAGCCGCTGCTTCACGCAATTTTCCGGCCCGTTCCACTGCTTTCACGTAACTGTTCAAACTGGTTTCAACGTCAGCAAGGGCTGTAAGCACCGTCTGTTCATAAGTGGCAAGGGCTTGCACCTGCCGCACATCGGCTTGGCGCACAAGGGCCCGTACACGGCCGAAATCAATCAGCGGCAGGCTTACCACACCTCCAGCACTCCATGCCTCGTTACTGGTGCCACTTCCAAAGTCCTGCAATCCAAACAGTCCGGTCAGGCTTACGCGCGGGAACCAGTTCGCCAGCGCCACACCCTGGTCGGCAGTCGCAGCAGCAAGGGCCCGTTCCGCAGCGCGCACATCAGGCCTACGCGCAATGACACTGGCGGGCGTAGCAACCAGTATCTGCGGCGTCACCACCGGCACAGGCTGCGGCTTACCAACGGTCTGGGCAATCTCAACGGGCTGTGCACCAACCAACACGCCAAGGGCATTGGTGGCATTGGTTAAATCCGCTTCCAATAAGGGAATACGCGCAGCAGTGGTGGCAACCAGTGCCTCATTTTGCGCAACCACCAACCCACTAGCTACACCTTCACGTGCCTGCGCCTGCACTAATTCAAGGGTTTTCTTCTGCTCATCAAGGTTTTGGCGTGCGTAACCCAGTTGTTGCTGCAAGCGCCGCACGTCAAGGTATTGCTGGGCAACTTCCGCCAGTATGCGCAACCGTGTCGCTCGCGCCTCGGCAACCGTGCCCCCAAGGCGTGCGCGGGCAGCTTCCGCAGCACGTCGGTTTCCTCCAAACAGGTCAATTTCCCAACTCGCATCCAACGTCGCGGCCGTGGTTGTCGCAAGCCGTCCGGCACTATTGGCATTTCCTCTGCTACCGCTGGCCGTACCATCAATCGCCGGCAACAAACCAGCATTCGCCGCAAGCCTCACGCCCCTTGCTTCCTGAACACGCGCCTGCGCCACGCGTAAATCGCCGTTACGGGCTAACGCTTGCTCCATCAAGCTCTCCAGAATGGGGTCCTGAAAAGCTTTCCACCACGCCAGGCTCACAGGTTTGTCTCTCGCATCAGCAAGCAAGCTGTTACTTTGCCCAAGCCCCATCCAGCCAAGCGGCGCTCCTAAACCCGGCACCTTATAATCGGGTCCAACAGCACATCCAGCCATCACAATCCCAGCCAGAACACTCGCTAAGTACTTCATGACACAACCTCCTTGCGGGTTTTTGGCGTCCGGTGCAGGTAAGTATAAATCGCCGGCAGAACAAACAACGTCAGCAATGTCCCGAAGGTCATCCCACCCACAATCACCCACCCCAGCTGCTGGCGGCTCTCAGCACCGGCTCCAGTGGCAATGGCCAGCGGCACAGCTCCCAACACCATCGCACCGGTTGTCATCAGAATCGGCCGCATCCGCAACGCTGCGGACTCCCGTATCGCCTCAAGCTTACTTTTACCCAGCATTTCAGCCTCGTTGGCAAATTCCACCAACAAAATCCCATGCTTGGTAATCAAACCCACCAGCGTCACAAGGCCTATCTGGCTGTAAATATTCAAGGTATTACCCGT
>JAIXZU010000059.1 GCA_027489415.1 Alphaproteobacteria bacterium | reverse complement strand
GCAGGGCATCTTCTCCAAGAGAATTCTGACTACATGAAGTTTACAGCAAGATTCAGCCTCCCTTCGGGGAGGCTTTTTTGTTTATTTATCACATAGAGTTGAGACGTTTTCCTGAAGTGTTTAAAGATACTTGTGAGGTTTGGTGCCTGCGCACATACTTCCGGTATGAAAAAGCTCTCATTCCTTCTCTCCTTCGTTGCCGTGTGCGTTCCGTCGCTGGCGGTTGTTCAAGAACGGGCCGCAGGTGGGCCGGTTGAAACCCAGATGACGTGGTCTGCGCTCTCTGAAATGGTGAAGAGTGCCAACCTTAAGACGGATGGTGTGAATGCCCGTGTTGACCAGATTGTGGTGTGCAACAGGAAGGCGATGGCTTATGCACCGGGGTTTGCGGGAGCGGATTCCGAGGGATGTATTGAGAATTCCAAATTGCTGGCACTACAAACCCGCACGACCACCCTTGAAACGCGGATGACCGCTGTGGGCCAGTGCGGTGCGGCGGGAAGCCTTTATAATGGTTCCGGCTGTTCGCCTATCAATGCCGCGCAGAAGCGGAACTGTGCGTGGGTTCCCTTTACCCATGGGGATTATGCGCTGACCTGCCCTGCGAACAAGTTCCAGGCGGGTATCCATTTTGAAGGGGCGACCTATTCCGGTGCAAGGGATAACCATGCCGGGCCGGAGATTGATAACATTCTGTGCTGCGACCTGTAGTTCGTTCAAAGGATGAAGCCCCTGCCCTAACTGATTGTTAGGGCAGGGGCTTCTTTTTCTAATGAAGGTTAAGTTTCTGACGCAGCGCGGTGATGCGTTGGCCGAGATGGTTCAGGCGTTCACGCATGGTTGCGGCTCTTCGTTCATGCAAATTCCACAGACCTGAGAGGCTGAGGCGTTGGTTCGTGTATTCTACACGGGCGCCGAGGTCGGCAGCATTCGGGGCCTGACCGGAGAGGTAAAGCTCGTTCATGTCGTCGAAGTTCTGGCGGGAGACCTTGAGGTTGGGGTGGTTGCCCCAGCCCACGTAGTGATGGCCGATGAGATAGGGGACACCCATCGCGTTCAGGTGGATGGGAAGCTCGAAGTAGTCCTTCCAGATGGCTTGGAACAGTTCCGGAGCCGTCTGCTGAATTTCGGCGAGTTTGGAGAGGAAAGGCGTCGACATGGGATGTCCTTTGAAACGGGGGCGGGGACGGGCCGCGTGAAGTCGTCCTGATTTTGTGTACACTATGTGGTTGGTTCGGGGCAAGTTTTTTTGGTTTTGGGTGAGGGGTTTGACGCTTTGCTGCGTTATAGTGATGTGAATAAGAAAAGAGGTTTTCATGACGAAGATTGTTGAGGTTGGGGTTTTGGGGCTGGCGATTGTGGCTGGCGGCTATTTGCTGGGGAACCAGATTGCGAGCATTAAGACCGCGGACCGCAGTGTGCAGGTACGTGGGGCGGCGGAGTTGCCGGTGGTGGCTGACCTTGCGACTTGGGCGCTTGGTGTGAGTGCCAGTGGCGAAGACCTGAGTGTGGTGCAGCAGCAGCTGGCGGGGGATATTGGCAAGATTCGTGCGTTTTTAGCCAAGCATGGTGTGAAGGCCGAAGACATTGAGGCGGGCAGCCTGAGTGTGAGCGATGCACGGGCGAACCAGTACAATAACAATGCCAGCGGGCCGCGCTTTGTGGTGAACGGCGGCGTGACCGTGCGCACGGCGAACCTTGCGGGAATTCAGAAAGCCAAGGACAGTTTGGACGAGCTGCTGGGGCAGGGGGTGGTTTTGACCAACAGTTACGGGCCGAACTATGCCTTCACCAAGTTAAATGAAGCGAAGCTCGATTTGGTAAGCCGCGCGACGGCTGAGGCGTATAAGAGTGCTGAGCAGTTTGCGAAGGACAGTGGGGCCGTGGTAGGGGGCATCCGCCGTGCGAGACAGGGCAGTGTGGAAGTGCTGGGCCGCGACAGCTTTGTGGGGGAAAGCGAGCAGGTGAATAAAGTGCTTCGGGTTGTGACGACTGTCGATTATGATATCCGGTAACAATGCTTCAAAATAAGAAAGTGACTTCCATGACTCTCTCCACTTCCCTGAAATTCCTGATGGCTGGCACCGCCCTGATGGTGGCAACCCTGCCGGTGGCCGCCCGTGCCAATGACAAAGACGACGGCAGCACCACCGTGCAGCTGAGCGCCGAAGCCCGCCGCATGGTGGCCCAAGACCGCGTACAGGCGACGTTGGCGATTGAAGCCACCGGCAAGACGGCTGAGGGTGTGCAAAAGGACATCAACGCCAAAATGCAAGCGGCCAAGAAGCTGTATGACGCCGTGGCCGATGTAAAGCCGACCACTGGTGGTTACAACGTTTACAAGGACTACGAGCCCGAGCCGACCCCGAAAAAGGGGGAAGCCGGATGGACCCCCGCCGAGCGTGAGGCCCATGCTTTCTGGCGCGGTAGCCAGGAAATTCAACTGGACGGCGTGAAGAGCGATGAGTTACTGGCGCTGATTGCTGGTTTGCAAAAAGAAGGGTTCGCGATGCGCGGCCTGAACTTCTACATGAGCCGTGCGGCTGAAGACAGTGTGAAAGACGCGCTGATTGTGGAAGCGCTGGGCAACATTCAGGCCCGTGCCAAGAATATTCAGCAGGCGCTGGGGATGAAGACCATCCGGTACGCCCGTATTGACCTTGGTGACCAAGGTGTGCGCCCGATGCCGATGGCCAGAGGGGCGATGATGATGAAGGCCGAGATGGCCAGTGCGGATGCGATGCCGGCGCCGGTGGGGGAAGCGGGAGAAACCGAAGTAGTCATCAATGTTTCCGCCGAAGTGAAACTTAAATAGTTGTAGGGCAGGGGCTAAAACGGGCATCTGAAAATTTTTGGCACGGCTTATGTACGCTCGTACACTGCGCCATGCCAAAAACTTCCAGCTGACCCGTTTGTAGCCTCCTGCTGGCGGATTCCTGAGAGACGTTGCTGCGCAACGGGTTATTTGGGGGGGGCTGGTGGTTGCTAGAGAGACGTTGCTTTGCAACGTTTTTTTATTTGGTTTTTTGGGGCTGGGCTTGGCGGTTTTTCGGGGTTAGAGTGCGGGGTATGTTTTGGGGGATTATTTGGTAAATGGCGGTGGTTCGGACAAAGCCGGTGGCTAAGCCCAAGGTTGTGGCGGCGGTTGAGCGCGGCGTTTTGCGGGTGGGGGTGCGGGAGATTCCGTATGAAGTGAAGCGCAGTGCGAAGCGCAAGCGCAGCTTTGGGTTTGTGGTGAATAGTGAGGGGGTGGTGGTGTTTAGTGCCCCCCGTTGGGTGAGCGTGGTGCAGATGGTGCGGTTTGCCGAGGGGCGTGAGAGATTCATTGAAAAGCGCTTGGCGGAATTGGCGGTGAAGCGGGCGGTAGTGGCTGAGAAAGAGTTGGCGAAACAGGATTTGGAGGGGCGTTACTGCGAGTTGCCGGTGGAGTGGTACCGCAAGGCGGCGCGGGCGGTGATGGTGCCGGAAGTGGCGCACTGGGCCAAAATTGTGGGTGTGACGGTGGCAAAGGTAAGGATTACCAGTGGGAAGACCGTGTGGGGCAGTTGTAATAGTAATGGCGAGATTAACCTGAGTTGGCGGCTGATGCTGGTGCCTGCGCCGTTGCGGGAGTATGTGGTGATTCATGAGTTATGCCATAGGGTGCATATGAACCATGGGGTGCGGTTTTGGCGGTTGGTGGGGAAGTATTGCCCGAATTGGGAGGAGAAGCGGAAAAGGCTTAATGCTTTGGGTGGAGAGATTGGGTAGGAGTTAGGAATCAGGAATTAGGAATCAAGAAAGCCGCCTCTACTTTTTGGGTAGGGGCGGCTTTTTGGGTGGGGTTATTTGAGGTTGGCGATGGCGAGGGTGAGGCCGTCCAGCGCTGCTTTTTCGCCGTGGGCGAGAGCGAAGGAGAAGTGGTGGACGGCGAACAGGCGGTCCTTCTGGGTGCGGCCGTATTCGGCGAAGTATTCGCCAAGCCGTAGATGAGATGCGACATGCCCTTGGCGGGCGGCGGTGTTGCACCATACCAAAAAGGCAGTGTGGTTGATGGGGCCGCCCTGGCCCTGTTTGCACATGATGGCGTAGTTGTACATGGCGGCGAGATGGCCGAGTTCGGCGGCCCGCAGGAAGAAGTTGCGGGCTTCGGCTTCGTCGGCGATCTTGTCGAACGCTTCTTGCTGAGACGTGGGAGCGTCTTCGTCTTCATGCCGTTTGAGCAGGCAGACGCCGAGTTCGTTCATGGCGCCGGGGTGGCCGTACTGGGTAGCAGTCCGGAACAGGCGCATGGCTTCCGAGAGATTGCCTGCCT
>JAIXZU010000055.1 GCA_027489415.1 Alphaproteobacteria bacterium | reverse complement strand
GTGGACGGCCATTTGGTCTCCGTCGAAGTCCGCGTTAAACGCGGTGGTTACCAGCGGGTGCAGCTGGATGGCCTTACCTTCGATGAGCGTCGGTTAAAAGGCTTGAATACCAAGGCGGTGAAGGGTTGGTGCGCGGTTGAGCAGAACGGGGTGTTCGCGGATGACTTCTTCGAGAACGTCCCAGACCACGTCTTCCTGACGCTCCACCATTTTCTTGGCGGCCTTGATGGTTGTGGCTTCGCCGCGGAGTTCCAGCTTGTGGTAGATGAACGGCTTGAACAGTTCCAGCGCCATGGTTTTGGGCAGACCGCACTGGTGCAGCAGCAGGTCCGGACCCACGGTAATAACGGAACGACCGGAGTAGTCCACGCGCTTACCGAGCAAGTTCTGACGGAAGCGGCCCTGCTTTCCCTTGAGCATATCGGCCAAGGATTTGAGCGGGCGCTTGTTGGCACCGGTGATGACGCGACCGCGACGGCCGTTGTCGAACAGGGCGTCCACGGATTCCTGCAGCATGCGCTTTTCGTTACGCACGATGATTTCCGGAGCGCGGAGTTCGATGAGGCGCTTGAGGCGGTTGTTACGGTTGACGACGCGGCGGTAGAGGTCGTTCAGGTCGGAGGTCGCGAAGCGGCCGCCGTCGAGGGGAACGAGCGGGCGGAGTTCCGGCGGGAGGACGGGGATGACGTCCATGACCATCCATTCCGGCTTGTTGCCGCTGTCCAGGAACGCGTTCACCATTTTGAGGCGCTTGACGATGCGGCGGCGCTTCATTTCGGAGACGTCTTCGGTCAGTTCGCCGGAGAGTTCGGCCTGCATGGTGGGGAGGTCGAGGTCCTTCAGCATGGTGCGGAGGGCTTCGGCGCCGATTTGTGCGGTGAAGGAGTCTTCGCCGAACTCTTCAATGGCTTGGTAGTACTCTTCTTCCGTAATGAGCTGGCCCTTGGTGAGCATGGTCATGCCTGGGTCGATCACTACAAACTTTTCGAAGTACAGGATGGCTTCCAGTTCCTTCAGCTGCATTTCCAGAATGGCGGACATACGGGAAGGCAGGAGCTTGAGGAACCAGATGTGGGCGACGGGAGCGGCGAGCTCGATGTGGCCCATACGTTCACGGCGGACCTTGGATTCGATGACTTCAACGCCGCACTTTTCACACACGATACCGCGGTGCTTCATACGCTTATACTTACCGCACAAGCATTCGTAGTCCTTCACTGGACCGAAGATACGGGCGCAGAAGAGACCGCCGTGTTCCGGCTTGAAGGTACGGTAGTTGATGGTTTCGGGCTTCTTCACTTCACCGAACGACTGGGCGCGGATTTGCTCCGGCGCCGACAGCGCGATGCGGATCGCATCGAACTGGCGGATGGCCGGCTGGTTGAAGAGATTCATGAGATTGGTGTTGCTACGCATGGTAATGGCTTTCCTTTACTTATGAATCGTACTTGGCGGATTTGCTGGAGCTGCGCTCTTGCGTCACAGCCGGTTGGCGACCGATATCGGTGCGGAGGTCTGGACCTTCGCCGGTTTCCATCAGTTCCACATTGAGGCCGAGGGCTTGGATTTCCTTGACCAGAACGTTGAAGGATTCGGGGATACCAGCTTCGAAGTTGGTTTCGCCACGGACAATCGCTTCGTAGGTTTTGGTACGGCCGGAGACGTCGTCCGACTTGATGGTGAGCATTTCCTGCAGGGTGTAGGATGCGCCGTAGGCTTGGAGGGCCCAGACTTCCATTTCCCCGAAGCGCTGACCACCGAACTGCGCCTTACCACCCAACGGCTGCTGGGTAACGAGGCTGTAGGGCCCGATGGAACGTGCGTGGATCTTTTCATCGACCAAGTGGTGCAGTTTCAGCATGTACATGATACCGACCGTGGTTTTTTGCTCGTAGGCGTCGCCGGTGCGGCCGTCGTACAGCTGGGTTTTACCGGTGGTGTCGCAGTCCGCAGCAGCTAACATACCGCTGATGGCTTCTTCGGTGGCACCGTCGAAGACCGGGCAGGCCATGGGCATACCCTTGCTGAGGTGCTTGGCCATTTCGAGGATTTCGGCGTCGTTCAGGCTTTGCAGGGACTTGGCGGTTGCCTTGTCTTCGTACATTTCCTCGAGGTAGCCACGGAGAGCCTTGGTGTCCGGCTTCTTGCCCTGGGCGGCTTCCGCCAGCAGGCCAGAAACCTTGCGACCGATGTTGTAGGCGGCCCAGCCGAGGTGGGTTTCGAGGATCTGACCCACGTTCATACGTGATGGAACACCGAGCGGGTTGAGAACCATGTCCACAGGGCGACCGTCTTCGAGGAAAGGCATGTCCTCGATCGGGTTCACCTTGGAGATAACACCCTTGTTACCGTGGCGGCCTGCCATTTTGTCGCCGGGCTGGAGCTTACGCTTCACAGCCACGAAGACCTTGACCATTTTGAGAACACCCGGGGGCAGTTCGTCGGCTTGGCGGATTTTGGAGCTCTTTTCATCGAAGCGCTTACGCAGGGCCGCGAGGGATTTGTCCAGCTGGGTGCGCAGGTTTTCGATGGAGCGCTGGGTTTTGTCGTCGGAGACGGAGATCGTCCACCATTCGGCCGGTTTCATGGATTCCAGCGTTTCGGCGTCGATAGCTGCGCCCTTGGCGAGCTTGCCAACCTTGACGGCGGACTTGCTGCCGACGAGGAAGTCCTTCAGACGGTCGTAGGCGTCGGCTTCCAGAATGCGGCGTTCATCGGCGATGTCCGAGTTCAGGCGGGCGATTTCGCTGTCCTCGATCTCGATCGTCCGGCCATCCTTTTCCGCACCACGGCGGTTGAAGATTTTGACACCGACAACGGTACCGTTAACCCCTGGGGGCAGACGGAGGGAGGTGTCGCGGACATCGGCGGCTTTTTCACCGAAGATGGCGCGGAGCAGCTTTTCTTCCGGTGTCATCGGGGATTCGCCCTTCGGCGTGATTTTACCGACGAGGATGTCCCCCGGGCCGACTTCGGCACCGACGCTGATGATACCAGCTTCGTCCAGGTTACCCAGAGCTTCTTCACCGACGTTCGGGATGTCCCGGGTGATTTCTTCGCTACCGAGCTTTGTGTCGCGGGCCATCACTTCGAATTCATCGATGTGGATGGAGGTGAAGACGTCGTCACGGACGATGCGCTCGGAGATGAGGATACTATCTTCGAAGTTATAACCATTCCAAGGCATGAAGGCGACAACGACGTTGCGGCCGAGGGCGAGTTCGCCGAGGTCGGTCGAGGCGCCATCGGCGATGATGTCCCCCTTCACGACTTTATCGCCGATTTTCACCAGTGAGCGCTGGTTAAGGCAGCTGGACTGGTTGGAGCGCTGGAACTTGGTGAGGCGGTAGATGTCCACACCGGAGCCACCGACTTCGATGTCCCCCGTGGCGCGGACCACGATACGGGCACCGTCCACGCTTTCGACGATACCTTCGCGCTTCGCGACGACGGCAACGCCGCTGTCACGGGCGATGATGCCTTCCATACCGGTACCCACGAGCGGGGCGTCGGTACGGATGAGCGGCACGGCCTGACGTTGCATGTTTGAACCCATGAGCGCACGGTTGGCGTCGTCGTGTTCCAGGAACGGAATGAGCGCGGCGGCGACGGAGACGACCTGCTTGGGAGAAACGTCCATGTAAGTCACTTCCTCACGCGGGATGAGGAGGGTTTCGCCTTGCTTGCGGCAGACGACGAATTCGTCGGTGAAGCCGTTCTTGCTGTCGAGCTCGGTGTTGGCCTGAGCGATGACTTCGCGGCCTTCTTCGATCGCGGACATATAGACCACTTCGTTGAGCACCTTGCCGCCGGAGACCTTGCGGTACGGGGTTTCGATAAAGCCGTACTTGTTGATGCGGGCGTAGGTGGCCAAGCTGTTGATAAGACCGATGTTTGGACCTTCCGGTGTTTCGATCGGGCAGATACGGCCGTAGTGGGTGGTGTGAACGTCACGGACTTCGAAACCGGCGCGTTCACGCGTCAGACCGCCGGGGCCCAGTGCGGACAGGCGGCGCTTGTGGGTGACTTCGGACAGCGGGTTGGTTTGGTCCATGAACTGGGACAGCTGGCTGCTGGCGAAGAATTCGCGCAGGGCGGCTGACAGCGGACGGCTGTTGATGAGGTCGTTCGGTACCATGCTGTGGATTTCGGTAGAACCCATGCGTTCCTTCACGGAGCGTTCCATACGGAGCAGACCGATACGGACTTGGTTTTCCATGAGTTCACCCACCAGACGCACGCGGCGGTTGCCGAGGTGGTCGATGTCGTCGATGGGGTCTACGCCATCGCGGATGCGGTGGAGGGCGCGAAGGGTTTCGGTGAAGTCTTCCTTCTCCAGAATGCGGATGTCATCCACGGTGGATTTGGCGTCCTTTGGACGGTTGAAGCGGGCGTTCATCTTCATACGACCGACGGCGGAGAGGTCGAACTTGTCGGTGTCGAAGAAGAGGCCGTTGAAGAGCTTGGTGCTGGTTTCCAGCGTCGGCGGTTCACCGGGGCGCATGACTTTATAGATTTCCACCAGCGCTTCTTCGGGGCTGTGGGTTTTGTCGATAGCCAGCGTGTTGCGGATGTAGGCACCGATGTTGAGGTGGTCCACGCGCAGGATGTTGAATTGCTTGAGGCCGAGGTTTTCGACAGCGGCGAGGACTTCGTTGGTGAGCTCGGTACCGGCTTCGAAGAGAACTTCACCGGTTTCGGGGTCGATCAGGGCTTCGCCGAGGAAGCGGCCGTAGAGGTCCTGGCTGGTTTGCTGAACCCACTTCACGCCGTCATCCTGCGCCTTTTTGATTTGGCGGCGGGTTGGCTTTTTACCGGCTTCGATGACGACTTTACCGGTGTCGGCATCGACGAGGTCCGCGAGCAGCTTCACGCCTTCGTAGAACATCGGTTCAAACGCGAGGGCGTAGGTACCGATGAGCTCAACGGCTTCGGCAGCGGCCTTTTTGGCTTTAGCGGCTTTGCTGAGAACCTTGGGCTTGGCGGCCTTCTTTACCGGCTCTTCCGGCAGTTCTTCGCCGTTGGCGAGGGCTTCGGCTTCCGCAGCCAGTTGCTTGGCGGTTTTCTTCTTCACTTTGACCGGTGCGGCGGCAGCGGCTTCGGCGGCATCCGCAGCGGCTTTGGCGGCCTTTTTACGGTCCGCAGCAGAGATGCCGACGCGAACGGCGACCTTGCTGTAGTAGGTGTCCAGAATTTCCTGGGTGGACATGCCGAGAGCGCGCAGGAGCACGGTGGCGGGCAGTTTACGCTTGCGGTCGATACGGACGTAGATGTTGTCCTTGTGGTCGAATTCGAAGTCCAGCCAGCTACCGCGGACGGGAATGATACGGGCGGTGAAGAGGAGCTTGCCGGAGGAGTGGGTGGTGCCGTCGTCGTGGCTGAAGAACACACCGGGGGAGCGCTGCATTTGAGAAACAACCACACGCTCGGTACCGTTCACGATGAAGGTACCGTTTTGGGTCATCAGGGGAACGTCGGCGAGGTAGACTTCCTGCTCTTTGATGTCCCGCACGGAACGGGCGCCGGTGGTGTGGTCAACGTCCCAGATGGTCAGGCGGAGGGTTACGCGGCAGGGGGCGGCGAAGGTGAGGTCCCGGGTGCGGCACTCGTCAATGTCGTACTTCGGCTCTTCGAGGCGGTAGTCGATGTATTCCAGCTCGGCGATGCCGGCGGTGTCCTTCATGGGGAAGATGCTCGCGAAGGCACTGTCCAGCGTGTAGAAGGTTTCTTTGCTGGTACGCTTTTCACCAAGGAAAAGGTCGTAGGAGTACTGCTGCATTTCGAGCAAGTTGGGAATTTGAGCGACGGATGTGAGTTTTCCGAAATTGCGACGAATGCGCTTACGCTCGGTGAAGGACAGACTGGACGATGACGACATGTATTATAACCCTCTGTTTTACTAAATATTTCCGACTGCTGAAGCAGTGGGAGGGAGTGCATATGGATGCACAACACCACGCTGAAAACCGCGGCGATAGTGGGTTAATAGGCCTTGAGAGGGGGGATGTCAAGCGGTTGAGGTGCATGAAAATACGGCATCTTCACTTTGCATGCCCCCTGCCCCGTTTCCGGTTGGCGACGAGCGTTGTGCTGTTGCATCAGTCGCTTATCATATTTGTATGATAATATGATCGTTTTGTTGCAGACGAAGCCAAGCGGGCGCAGCTTCAACCTTAATGGACAACCCATTAACCCCCAACAAGAAAGACCCTGAGACCATGAAACACGTAATGAAGCCGCTGGCTGCCATTGCGCTGGCATGTTTACTGCCTGCGCTTGGGCACGCTGAAAGCGTTGAACTGCAACTTAATACCGGCAACACAGCCTGGGTGCTGACAGCCACAGCCCTTGTGCTGATGATGACGATTCCCGGGCTAGCCCTGTTTTACGGCGGTTTAACCCGTAAAACCAACCTGCTGAACACCCTTGCGATGTGCTTCGGGACAACCATGATTGTGACCTTCACCTGGATTATTGCCGGTTACAGCCTGAGCTTCTTCGGTGGTGAAGGTGAACTGGTGCCCGGACTGGTAGGCGGCCTTGACCGCGTGCTGCTGAAAGGCATGACCCTGACCAGTGCCTACACCCTTGCCAACAGCATTCCTGAGGCTGTTTTCATGATGTACCAGATGACGTTTGCGATCATCACCCCTGCCCTGATTGTGGGTGCTGTGGTTGAGCGCGTGAAGTTCTCCACCATGCTGGTGTTTGTGGGCCTGTGGAGCCTGCTGGTTTATGCGCCGATTGCCCACATGGTGTGGGGCGGTGGTAAGCTTGGCGTGGCCGGTGTGCTTGACTATGCCGGTGGTAACGTTGTGCACATTAACGCCGGTGTGGCCGCACTGGTGCTGTGCCTGATGCTGGGCAAGCGCAAAGGCTGGAGCATGACCGCCAAAGGGTTTGAGCCTAACAACCTCGCCCTGAGCATTGTGGGTGCCAGCCTGCTGTGGGTTGGTTGGTTCGGGTTCAATGCGGGTTCCGCACTGGCTGCCGACGGCCGTGCAGGGCTTGCGATGAGCGCCACCCACCTTGCCACCGCCAGCGCCGCCATCTTCTGGATGCTGTGCGAGTGGGGCATTAAAGGTAAGCCCAGCACCTTCGGCATGATTACCGGAGCTGTTGCAGGCTTGGTTGCGATTACCCCTGCCGCTGGTTTTGTAGATGGGGCCGGTGCCTTGGTTATCGGGATGATTGGCGGGATTGTGGCGTTCTTTGGTTGCAACGCCCTGAAAGCCCGTTTTGGTTACGATGACAGCCTTGACGTGGTTGGCGTGCACGGCCTTGCCGGTTTGGTAGGGACGGTGTTGACCGGTGTGTTTGCCGTAAGTGCCATTGGCGGCACCAGCGGCCTGCTGGAGGGTAACCCCGGGCAAGTTCTGGTTCAGTTGAAAGGTGTTGCCGTGGTGATTCTGTGGAGTGCCGTTGGTACCTACGTGATTGCCAAGGCGCTGGACCTGACGATGGGCCTGCGCGTGAGCGCCGCTGACGAAAAAGCCGGACTTGACCTTGCGGCACACGGTGAAAGTGTGGAGTAATCAGCACACGCTGGTTAAACATATGACAAAGGCCACCTACGGGTGGCCTTTGTTGACTTGACCTATTTGTTAAATTCGCCTTACTTTGTATTAACTTACCAAGAACATAATACCTCCTACAAAATAGCGATAATAGTATGCAAGCATTCAAACAGGCCGCCTTTGGGCAAGAAATTGATACGTCTCAGGCGACGCCGCGGCGCGTGAAAGTGATTATTGAGCGTTTGCAAAGAGATATTCTGACCTTTGCGCAGAGCAACAACACGATTGCCAGCCAGACCAACCTTTTGGCTTTGAATGCCACGATTGAGGCTGCGAGAGCTGGTAACGCCGGACGTGGATTTGCGGTGGTGGCGCAGGAAGTCCGCAAGCTGGCGCAACAGGCCAGCGAAACCAGCAAGCATTTTCAGGACCGGGTGATTTCCCGCCTAACCCAAGGTAGTGCCTATGCCCAGCGGCTGGTGGATAAGCTGGAAGGGCAGCGATTGACGGATATGAGCCTAGGGTTGGTTCAGCTGATTGTGAGAAACCTATATGAACGGACCGCTGACTGCCGCTGGTGGGCCACTGATGATGCCATGGTGCAGGTGTGCCTTGAGAACACCCCGGATAAAGCTGCGTGGGCCTGCCGCAGACTAGGCCAGATTAACGGCTTTTACAGTGTGTACCTTGACCTTGTATTGGTGGACACCAATGGGGTGGTGATTGCCAACGCCAAACCGAATGATTTTAAGCTGCAGGGCTTGAATTTCAGCCAAGAAAAATGGTTCAAGGATGCCATGCAACTGACTGCCGGCGACCAGTATGTGGTGGACGTTGTGCAGCCCGCCCGCAGCCACAACAACCTGCCTGTGGCTGTTTATGGCGCGACTGTACGTGAAGGCGCGGAAAACCATGGCCGGATTATCGGGGTACTTGGTGTTTATTTTGACTGGAAAAACCAAGCAGAAGCCATTGTTAAGGTTGAGCCCCCGCTGAGCAAGGAAGAGTGGAGCAAAACACGTGTGATGCTACTGGACCAGACCCTACGCGTGATTGCGAGCAGTGATGACGCAGGGCTTTATACGACTTTCCACCTGCACAATAATGGTGAAAAACGCGGGAGTTATTACCATGACGGCAACATTGTGGCCTTTGCCCAAACCATTGGTTACCAAGAGTATGATGGCCTAGGGTGGTGGTGTGTTGCTGTTCAGAAATTCGAGGATGACAAAGACATTGAGCAGGCGATGGGGTTTACCAATGACAAGGGCTTGAAGCTGGTGAAGTAAGCCAACCAGGATATGAAAAAGGCCCCGATGGGGCCATTTTCATGAAGACGGGTAGAACTACTTGAGTTCGACCTTGGCGCCAGCTGCTTCCAGCTTGGCTTTCATTTCTTCGGCGTCCTTCTTGGCAACGCCTTCCTTGACGACTTGCGGAGCGCCTTCGACGAGGTCCTTGGCTTCCTTCAGACCGAGGCCGGTGATTTCGCGAACGGCTTTGATCACGTCGATCTTCTTTTCGCCAGCGGCGGCAAGGTGAACGGTGAACTCGGTTTGCTCTTCAGCGGCAGGGCCGGCAGCAGCGGCAGGGCCAGCAGCTACAGGAGCGGCAGCGGATACGCCCCACTTCTCTTCGAGCATTTTGGCGAGTTCGGCAGCTTCGATAACGGTGAGCTTGCTGAGTTGGTCAACGATTTGGTTGAGATCCATAATATGATTCCTTTATTTGCAGAATTAAGCGGCTGCGGACGCGTCGGCGTCTTTGGTCGCGTAGGCTTGGGTGACACGGGCAAGCTGCGCGCCGGGGGCTTGCAGGATACCAATGAGCTTGCCGCGGATGCCATCGAGGCTCGGCAGCTGGCTGATAGATTTGATCTCGGCAGTCGAGAGCATTTTACCGTTCATGGCGCCACCGACGATGACCAACTTGTTGTTGGTATCGGCGAATTTCTGGCTGATACGGGACGGAGCGATTTCATCCGCGCTGAAGGCGAGGATGGTGGGGCCCGTCATGATGCTGCTCAGGCCTTCGTAGGGCGTGCCCTTGAATGCCAGCTTGGCGAGACGGTTTTTGGCGACTTGTACTTCACCACCTTCAGCACGCATTTGACGGCGCAGCTGGGTGAGTTCCTTCACGGTCAGACCGCGGTAGTGAGCCACTACCATGGACTTGGAGGAACCGATACGCTTGTTCAGCGTTTCGATGAAGGTCTGTTTCTGGGTACGATCCATAGGATTGTGCCTTTCACCTTCGTTAATAATGACGAACTGCCCTATGCAGCCCGACACACCGTTCTGAATTGGAAAACACGATACGGAAGGTATCGGCTTTGCCCCTCGGCTGGAGATTAAGTCCTGCAATTTCAATGAAATTGCATGCCATGGACGCCAGCGGTCTTCAGGTGTTAGGGGCGATATAAGTGCTTTGGTGTTTAGTGTCCAGTGTTTAGTTGTGATTTCATTGAAAAAACCCGCAGCTCGTACTGCGGGTTTTGTTTTTGAATGAGGGGGCAGCGTTACTTGCTGCTGAAGATAGCATAGAGGAGCAGGATTAACCCGACCGGAACCATTATGAAGGCTCCGCCCAACGCTGCTGCAAAAATTATACCCATGAATGACTCCTGAGGGCTTACAAGCATTTCAGATGGCGCAATCAATTCTTACGAATTGCTTACACATCGATTTTACAAAAGTTTATACAATTTTCAACTCTACAATCATTAAACCCGCAGCTGGTGCTGCGGGTTTCAATATTTGATAATGGGATTGGATTTTCAGGCTTTGAAAATCATCAGCAAAACTATTGCTTCCAAGACCAGAATGCATGTGCAGATCTTGATGGTCAATTTGGCAGACTCGACCTGAGTCTTCGCGTGATTGACCATGGCCTGAAGAGACAGATTGGTTGTTTTCTCGTTGGCCAGATTGATCGTTTCAATGGCACCGTAAATAAACATTACGGGTATGCCGATGAAGATGGCGATGAGAAACAGAATCATGAGTCCGAGCAGTACGTTCATTGATGTTCCTTCCATTGGCTTTAAGCCGTTGCGTAGATACGATTTATAGGATGATTTGCTAAAAAAACCACCCTTGCGGGTGGTTTTTTTGATTTCACCATATATTAGAGGCTGGTGAGGTCGACGCGTACGCTGCGGCCCATTCTGGAGCTGATGGACATCTTCAGCATGTAGACACCCTTGGCGCCGGTGGGTTTGGCGGCCTTGACGGCTTCCACGAGGGCCTTGATGTTAGCGGCCAGCTTGGAGCTTTCGAAGCTGCGCTTGCCAACGCCTGCGTGG
>JAIXZU010000152.1 GCA_027489415.1 Alphaproteobacteria bacterium | reverse complement strand
GGGTTCTTAGCCTTCAATACCGGCTCCACCAACTGTAAACTCAAGCTCGCCGCGGCAGGGGTCGGCCCATTGCCTACAAGCTGACAAACCGCCATAATCACCGGCCAGTCACCCTGCGTCTGGCCATTCACGGTTTTGGCTTTGGCCAGCGCACAGCCCTCGCGCGCCTGCCCACTTAAAAGCTGCGCACGCACAAGGCTCAGCGCGGAACTATCATCAAGGGTTGTCTGCGCGGAAACCGTGCGCCACAAACTCAAACTCGCCTCATATAACCCCAGTTTTTCCAGCGTATCCGCCCGCGCGGCAACCCAACTTGGCCGTACGTCATTATCTCCTGCCGGCGGGGGGGATGCCTCACTCAACAGTAACCGCCGCCAAGCTTCTCTCAACGCAGGGCTGGCAACCCCCTGCGCCGTGGCACGGTTCAGGCTGGCATCCACCTCGCCTCTGCTCCGTTTTTGCCAAACATCGGCAGCCGCACCACCCGCCCCCGGTTTCAGTACCCCTGTACTTTCCATCAGCGGCACCTCGGGCTGTGCCGCCCCACCAATCTGCGGCTGGCTGGGGCTAGCGGCCTTTACTGGTGAATTCATCGGTATGGCAGTGCCGGAAATAATCCGCTTACCAATCATGAAATCAGCCGGTTTCCAATCAGCGGGAAACCCCTCCGGCGTTAAGCGCTCCTGAACAATCTCACCAAGCGCAAGGCGGGGCATCAGCCCCACCATCAAAAGTCCAACAGTTAAAAGCTTAAAGCTTAACCGGAACATCGGCCGTCACCGGCTCAGTCTCCGGCACGGTGCCCATGCTCAGGGCCACCCATGCAAACACGGCTACCAGCAGCAGGCCAACGGCGCCGCCAATCACCAGCGGCAGGGGCAGGTTGCTGCGTCCTCGGTTGCTACCACGTTGAATATTGCTCGGAATCATCGTTATCCCTCCAAATTACTAGCCCACACAATTATGGTCATGGACTAACCTACCGTTACCGGCTTACGCCCGCAACAGCCTTGCCCAAACAGCACCCAACCATTATCCTCCCTCCATGTTTTCACCCCATTTATTCGATCACAAATACGACATCGACCACATCCTCGCAGCCCTCTGCAGCCCCTCACCAAGCTGGCTGGAAACCCGCACCGGTACGATAACGGAGTCCGAAAACACCAGCATTCCCACATCTCATTGCTTCTGCATCGAACCCCTACCCGCATCATTCATCAACGAACTCCTGAACAATCCGGACCTCACCGGCCCCTCCAGCCACCTGACGGACACCGAAAAATCCACCCTGAATCACCTCCTCGCCACCACCACAGTCCAAGGCTTACCCGCCCTTTTCACGGAAGGCCGTCCCGGCGGCTGGCTGCGGGAACGCGTCAAGGACGCCGCGCTGGAATGGCTGGACACCAACGACCTCATCCCCCCCTCCATGCGCCACATCAACCGGAATAAAGCCGCCAAGCTTTACGCCTCCCGCACCATTGCCATTGAAGAGATCGACTAACCCATGGAATCCTCCCCCGCACTGGACGCAGCCGCAACCGGCCTCTCCCCCCTCCTCACCTTCAGCATTATCATTGTGCTGCTCGTCATCTCAGCCATGTTCTGCGCGGCAGAAATCGCCCTCATCTCCTCCTCCAAAGCCCAGCTCCACCAAACCGCACGTAAAGGTGGTAAAAAGGAGCAAAAGCGCGCCCTCCTCGCCCTCAGTCTCCTGAAACAGCCGGACCAGTTACTGGCCGCCATCCTGATAATCATGACCATCATCCCCGTAGCCTCCTCCGCACTAGCCACTTCGCTCCTCGTGCGCCTCTTCGGTCCTGTCGGGGTCGCTTATGCCACTTTGGGCACGGGCCTTGCCATTCTCCTGCTCGCGGAAGCCCTGCCCAAAGCCCTCGGCACGCGCTATCCGGAAAAAATCACGCTCACCGTAGCCTATCCCATGGCATGGGTGGTCAAAGCCCTGTACCCATTCACGTGGGCCATTAAAATGTTCAATAACGGCGTGCTCAAACTCATCGGCCTCAGCAGTGCCCATACAGTTTCGTTCACGGAGGCCGACCTCCGCGGCGCCATCAACTTGGGCCTCGAACACGGCGCCCTCGGCACCACCCAGCACCGGATGCTCGACGCCGTCCTCGACCTCGACGACCTCACCGTCGCCGACGTCATGATCCACCGTAGCGCCATCATCGGTATCGATATCGCCACCCCAGCCCAAAGCCTGCCCAAAGTCCTCGGCCAACTCCGCCACAGCCGCGTCGTGGTCTATCAAGGCAAACCGGAAAACCCGATAGGGATTCTCTATGTACGGGACTATCTCACCGCCCTCGCCGGCGTCACCTCCCGCGCCCATGTCAATCTGAAGGAACACCTCCGCCCGCTCTATTTCGTACCCGAAACCACGCCGCTGGGCCACCAACTGCTGGAGTTCCTCAAACAGCACCGCCACCTCGCGCTGGTGGTGGACGAATACGGAGACCTCCAAGGCCTCATCACGCTGGAGGATATTCTCGAAGAAATCGTCGGTGAAATCGCGGACGAACACGACACCTCCTCCGCCGAACCCGAACACATGTCGGACGGCACCATCACGCTCCGCGGCAACACCCCCGTCCGCAACGCCAACCGCCAGTATGGCTGGGAACTCCCGGCAGAATCAGCCGTCACCCTAGCGGGCCTGATGATCGAAGAACTCGGCCACCTACCCGCCCAAGGCGAATCCGCGCGCATCGGCAACACCACCTTCACCGTCGCCACCAAACGCGGCCACCGGATAGAGAAAATCCGCATCAAGCCGGACGCCAAGCCGGAAGAAAACCATGCGTAGCCTCATCCTCGCCCTCCTCGTTCTCACCGCCTGCAAACCCGCCCCGGTCACGAAGGCGGACTACACCACGCCCCCCGGCCCACCCGCCGAAGGAGACGTCTTCAACACCGCCATCATCGGCAACCCGCCAAGCCTCGTGCCGTATCTGGCTGCGGACAGCACCGCGAGCGCCATCGCCGGGAACATCTATCACGCGCTTTTAACCTACGACGGCAACCTGAATCTCGTGCCCCAGCTCGCCGAAAGCTACTCAGTCACGCCGGACAACCTCTCCATCACCTTCAAACTGAAACCGAACCTCACCTTTGCGGACGGCTCCCCCCTCACCAGCAAGGACGTCTCCGCCACCTTCCACGCCCTGATCAATCCGGACACCAAAACCCCCTACGCGGACGACTACCTCCGAGTCGCGAAATTCGAAACGCCGGACCCTCTCACAGTGCGCGTCACCTACGCCGAACCCTTCGCCCCATCCCTCTCCAGCTGGGCGGGGCTCCTCGTCATGCCCGCCCACGTCATCGCCCAAACCAAATCGTTTAACGATACCTCCCTCAAAACCACACCCTTGGGCAGCGGCCCCTACAAACTGGAACGCTGGCGCCGCGGCCAGGACCTCCTCCTCACCGCGAACCCCAAAAGCTTCGAAAAACCCTTCATCACGCAGCTTTATATGCGAACATTGCCGGACCAATCCACCCAATGGCTGGAACTCAAAGCCGGAAATCTGGACTCCGCCGCCCTCAGCCCCCTCGCCTACACCCGCCTCACCGGTGCGGACTGGTTCAAAAACAACTACAATACCTACCGCTACCTCAGCAGCGCCTACACTTATATGGGCTTTAACCTGAAGGATCCCTTGTTTGCGGACAAACGCGTCCGCCAAGCCCTCTCCTACGCCGTGGATAGACAAGGCCTCATCAACGCCGCCCTATTCGGCCAAGGCGAACCCCTCGCCAGCATCTTCAAACCGGGCACATGGGCTTACAACACCCAACTCATGCCCTATCCCTACAATCCGCAAAAAGCGCTCCAGCTGCTCGCGGAAGCAGGCTGGAGCAAAGGTCCGGACGGCCTCCTCACCAACACTAAGGGCGAAAAATTCCACTTCACCCTCAGCACCAACCAAGGTAACGAAACCCGCATCAAAACCGCCCAAATCCTCCAGAAATTCTTCGCGGATATCGGCATCACCATGGAAATCCGCGTGCAGGAATGGTCAACCTTCCTCACCAACGCCATCCAGCCGCGCGCCTTCCAAGCGGTCATGATGGGCTGGAGCCTCCCCGCCGAGCCCGACCCCTTCGACGTCTGGCACAGCACCAAAACCAAACCGTCCGAGTTCAATATCGTCAGCTTTAATAATCCGGAAGCCGACGCCGCCATCGTCGCCTCGCGCAGCACCTTCAATCAGGCCGAACGTAAAAAGCACCTGGACCGTTTGCAAGAAATCCTAGCCGACGAACAACCCTACCTCTGGCTCTACGCCCCCTACGCACTGGAAGCCGTGCACAAACGCGTGCAAGGCATCAAACCCGCTCCGGCAGGCATCGGCTATAATTCTCAGGGATGGTACGTCCCCAAGGCGTGGCAACTCCGCCCGACCTTGGTCCCCTAAATCAGGTTATTTAGCCGCGAGGGACGCCGCCACCAGCGCACGCTGGTAACCAGCCCAATAATTGCTGTCGTAATTACCGTCGCTCATCAAAAAGCGGCTGTCCGGTTGCAGGCCCTGCGTCCCGTCATACTGTCCGGCACCATAATTGGTGCTGTTGGTGTTAATCGTGGTGGAATAGGACAGAATCGGCGCATCCTCATCCACAGCGCCACCAATGCTAATTCCACCGCCGGTGTCCACATAATCGCTACCGCCACCACCGCCACTACCACCTTGAATCCCACCCAAAACTTGCTGCGCAATCATCTGGCCCGCAGCATTTCCCACTCCTTGGGCTACACCTTGCATCACGCTGTCCACCAGTCCGCCAAAGTTCAGGCTACCGCTGCTCATGGCGTTCTGTATTCCGCCGCCCAGCAGGCTGCTGGTCAGGCCTGTGTTGGTCAAACCGCCAAAGTTACCAGCCAGGGCTTGCCCAATGGCAGGGCCTGCTATCTGGCCCAGCATCCCGCTGGGGTCAATTTTCCCCAGTAATTGGGATGTCACCTGCGTCATCACCGAATTCATCAGCACCTGCCCGAAACTCTGTCCGGTCAGGCTGTTGGCCAGCAAGCCGGTGCCCATGGCACCAGTCACATTGGCAAGCGGGTTAGAAATATTGGGAATGGATAGAGGCGTGCTATACGGCGTATTGGTATTAACCGCCGCACCTGCCGCATGCACCATCGGTGCCACCACAAGCCCAGCCAGGCTCATCATCACTACCGTTGTCTTCAAGCGTGCCATGTACGGCCTCCCGTAATCATTGTTAAATAATTATAGGGTGCTTCACTAGCTTTTGCCAGCCGGGGGCTGACACTCCCCCCCCAAAAAACCTAGAAGCCCGAAAATCCGCGCCGCGGCTCGGTGGCCTGCCCGGCCCCTGCGCCGGAATACCGCTGTTTCTGGCAATCCGTATAACCCTGCAAATAATTCAGGTCATTAGCATACAGCATGTTCAGGGGTCGCCCTTGCCTTGCGTCCAGTTCCCCCACTCGGCGCATCTGCTGGCCGTTAAAGTCCTGCCGGATGCCCCCCGCCTCGTCTTCCACTGGCTCCGGCGCACTCTCCTCCGCAAAATCCTCTTTAATCAGAATTTTGGTCGTCGTTTGCTCAGCCGTGCTGTTCATGCGGGGGAACGGCCCGAAGGACGTATCCACCGCCGGCCCCTTGCAAGGGTTGGCCCCACTCTGAATATCAAAGGTCGCGGCACCTTGAATCTCTGCCGCAGCTTCATCCCCGCCACCACAGGGCTTGTCTTGGGCAAAGGCTCTCTGGGCACCCATGCCCATCACAAGTAATCCCATCGCGGCCCATACATATGTCATAATGCCAACCTAAGGCATAACGGGGGCAAAATGAACCCGTTTCCCCTAAATACAAGCGCTCCCAGATACCTTTAGGCCACAAACCTAACTCGCTCACCCCCGCCAGAACGGGGCATGGATAAAAAAATAAAACATAATCGCATCAAACCCTGCCTAATTTGTATACTTAGCACTTGACCCCTCCCATCAGCCGTGGCAGGGTGCCATCCATCATAAAAAGCAGAACAACAATGGGGATAAACGAGATGGGTAAGACAATGGCACAACACAGCAATCTAGACACCATGGTGCGGGAATCGCTCCGTGACAAGATTTTGAACGGCGACCTCGACGGCGGTTTCCACCTCTCCGAGCTGAAAATCAGCAAGGAATTCAACGTATCCCGCACGCCGGTCCGTGAAGCTCTCTGCGCTCTGGCCGCAGACGGTCTCGTCGAAATGGTTCCCCACCGTGGTGCCTTCGTGACCCACGTCCCGACCTCCACGAAGGTAGACCAACTCCAGTCCTACAGCCTGTTCCTCGGCCTTGCCGCCAAACTGGCTGCCGAAAAGGCCTCCATCGAAGCCCTCATGGAACTCGAAACCGCCTTCACCTTCGCTCAGGACGAATCCATCGCCAGCCAGCAATATCTGTCTGCCATGGAAACCGCTCTGGAACTGCTGGAAAAAACCGCCGCTTCCCCGACTGTCACCGAAGCCATCAGCATGGTGAAGCGCCGCACCAACATGTCCGAGCTCTGGGCCACCACCCTGAACCAGAAGAAGGAACTGAACACCCAGTTCGTTACGCTGCTCGGCGCCCTCAAGCGCAAGAAGGGAGACGCTGCTGAAAAAACCATGCGTCAACTCGCCACTCTGGCCATCAACAGCTGGATGACCACCCGCAAGATCGCCATCCCCGCGGCCTCCGAGGAAATCAGCATCGAGTCCGAAACTCCCACCTACTCCCGCACCCGTGCGGTCCAAAAAGCCATCGGCACCAACTAAGCCGGTCGTGAACCAAAAAGGCACCGCAAGGTGCCTTTTTGGTATCCTGATATTATCCTTTTTAGGAAACGAAAAAGCGCCCTTCAGGGCGCTTTTCAGTGGGCTTACACCTACTCAGGTAGCTCTTCACCCAGCATGTCGTTACCGGCGGTGAAGTCAATGTCGTCACCAGCTTCGCCCATGAAGTCGTCGCCAACTTCTTCTTCAGCAGCACTCAGGGTGGCGGCGCCGTCAAACACCACTTCGTCAATCATCGCGGCGGTGGCGTTGCTGCCGTCCATCCCGCTACCGGCAAGGCTCAGCAGCAGTTCGTCTTCCACGTTCAGGTCAGCCATCCGGTTCACACCGCTTACAATGTGCTCACGCACCACATCAAGGTCAATGGTTTGGCCAGCCACTTCGCGCAGCGCTACAACGGGGTTCTTGTCGTTGTCACGCTCAACGGTAATGGCGGCACCTGCGGCAATGTCACGGGCGCGCTGGGCAGCTACCAGCACCAGCTCGTAGCGGTTCGGAATAATCTCAACACAGTCTTCAACGGTTACGCGGGCCATCAGGCATTCTCCTTGTTCATCAATTCTTTATTACCACTTAGGTACCCCACCCACCCAATGTCAACAAAAAACTTACATTTATAAATAATTACAATGTAATATAGTATGAAATTAAACTTAATTATCGCCCACAACCCGCAAACTGAACAAATCCCCAAGGCTCGCCTGAATATTCCGGCACGCCCGCACCACCCCAATCGCCCCACGCGGCACCACAACCAAAACCGGTAAAACCGTCGTAATCGCTTGCAGCAGCAACATCCCCGCCTCGCCCAACTCATCTACACCCACATCCACTTTCAACGGCCCGGCCACATCCTTGGCCAACCATACTATATCCACTCCCGCACTCCGTAGCGTTCCGGCAAAACCGGGCGCCATCGCCCGCGCACGGTCAAACAAACGCACACATACCACGCGGTCGCATAAGGTCGCTGCCTGCCGCATGGCCTGTAACTCACCAGCGGTCGGAATAGCTCCGCACACCACCACCGCCCACGTCATATCCCCGTCATTGCCAACCCAGTTACTCAACCGCTCCGCAAGGGCCGTGCGGGTCTGGACAATCACCGCCTCTTCCATCGCGCCTGCCGCCGCCATACTTACTTCCGCCCTTTGAAAATCCGCCGCGTCTCGCGCTCCATATCGCGCTTCTTGATAGTCTCGCGCTTATCCACCGTATTCTTCCCCTTGGCCACCGCAAGCGCTACTTTGGCCCTGCCCTTCTGCCAGAACAGCCGCAGCGGTATCAGCGTCAGCCCGTCCCGCTCAATCCCGTACCGGATTTTCTCCAACTCCTTCTTATTCAGCAAAATCTTCCGCGTCCGCCTGTCCTCCTGCACCGCATATCCGGCGTTGCCATACGGCGCAATGTGGCTCCCCACCAACCAAAGCTCGCCGCGGGAAAAGCTCGCATAAGCCTCATTAATCTGTCCCCCACCCTCGCGCAGGCTTTTCACCTCGGGCCCGCTCAGCACCAGCCCGCCCTCATAAAAATCGAGCAATTCATAATTGAACCGCGCGCGCCGGTTCTCACAAATCACATTGTCATTCTGCTGTTTCGCCATAATCCATCGCTTGTATCAAAAAAAGAGGCAACGGTCATCAACCGCCGCCCCTTTAAGTAAAATTCCCCTTAATGCAGGGTCATCATTTGCTTTTCCAACATAGCTTTCGCAATATCATCAAAGCTGTTCACAATGTCTACCATGGCCTTCAAAAGGCCATCAATCTCGTTGAAGTAGGCTTCAACTTCAGTGTCATATCCATGCTGCGCTTCAATATCCCGCCCCAGTGACTGTAACTCATCCCAGTTTCGCTCCATTTTGGTGATGATCCTATACAGCCGCCGCATGCGGGAATCCGTCCATATCCCACGGGATTTATGCCGCACATGCATCTCATTCACCTTGCGGAAATGGTCTACAAAAAAAGCGAAATAAGGCAGACGGTTGCTAAAATGACGAAGCTCGACTTCTGTTTCCATGGGGTAACGCTCCTCAAGATGTGCCTGAATGTATTCAAGCAAACCCCTTCCCCACCATCAAGCAAAAATTGCAGAACGCGGCAAAAAACTAAGCCGCGCTCTCAAGCTCACTCAAAATCACGCCCACACCGCGCAGCACGTCCTTGCCCACATGGCGGTGCCAAACCAGCTCCTGTCCTTTACCAGCGGGCCTTACGCCCACAACACCGGCCAGCTTCTGCACCATCCCCACAAGGCCCTCGGGGTTGATGAACCTGCCCCGCTCAAACCCCACCACAACGCCCTTCTCGCCCACTTCCACCTTGGCCACATTCAAGGCCGCCGCACGGTTTTTCAGCTCAACCACTGCCAGCAAAGCTTCCACTTCTCTCGGCAACGGCCCGAAACGGTCAACCAGCTCGTCCTTAAATTCCGCCACCGCCGCACTCTCCTGCAGCCCCGCCAAACGCCGGTAAAGCTGCAACCGCGTCGCCACATCAGTCACATAGGCATCAGGAATCAGGTACGAAATCCCCAACTTCAGCGTCACCGTCGAAGCCCGCAGTTCGCCACTTTCACCTTCGGTTCCTTTGGTTCCTCGGTTCCTTTGGTTCCTTCTCTGCTTTTCCTCAACCGCCTCTTTCAACATCTTCGCATAAAGCTCAAAGCCAATGTCCCGAATATGCCCACTCTGCTGTTTCCCCAGCAAGTTCCCAAACCCGCGCAGGTCCATGTCGTAACTCGCCAGGGAAAACCCTGCCCCCAGCCCGTCCAACCGCTGGAGAATCTGCAACCGCTTGGCACTGTCGCCGCCCATCTGGCCTTCCGGCAGCAGGAAGTAGGCAAACGCCTTGGCCGTGCTCCGCCCCACACGCCCGCGCAACTGGTAAAGCTGCGCAAGGCCGAAGCGGTCGGCACGGTAAACAATCATCGTGTTGGCGCGGCTTACATCAAGGCCGCTTTCAATAATCGTGGTCGCTAACAGAATATCAATCTTGTGCTCGTAAAACGCCACCATCACGCTCTCAAGCGCCCCCTCAGCCATCTGGCCGTGGGCCACGCCAATCCGCGCTTCGGGCACCAACGCCCTGATACTATCCTCCAGCGCCCCCAAATCCTCCACATGCGGCGCCACCACATAAACCTGCCCGCCGCGCACCAGCTCGCGCGTAATCGCGCCTTTCAGGGTCACGTTGTCCCAACGCAGCACCATGGTCTGCACCGCTTGGCGGTCAACAGGCGGGGTCGTAATCAGGCTCAACTGCCGCACACCCCCCACCGCCATCTGCAAGGTGCGTGGAATCGGCGTGGCCGTCAGCGTCAGCACGTCCACTTCAGCCCGCAGGGTCTTCAATTTCTCCTTATGCGCCACACCAAAGCGCTGCTCTTCATCAATAATCACCAGCCCGAGGTTTGCAAAACTCAGGTCTTTGGAAAGCAGCGCATGCGTCCCCACCACCACATCAATCTTGCCCTCCGCAAGGCCTTTCTTGGTCTCTTTCGTCTCGGCCGCACTCACTAACCGGCTCAAGCGCCCAACTTTGCAAGGGAACCCCTCAAACCGCTCCCGGAAAACCTCATAATGCTGCCGCGCCAGTAGCGTCGTCGGGCACACCACTGCTACCTGTTTTCCGGCCGCCGCCATCAGGAACGCCGAGCGCAGCGCCACCTCGGTCTTCCCAAACCCCACATCCCCCACCACCAGCCGGTCCATTGGCGTGCCGTTGGCAAAGTCTTCTTCCACTTCGTCCATCACGCGGCTTTGGTCTTCGGTCAGCGGGTAGGCAAATCCGGCACAGAACTCATCATAAAGTCCAGCCACCTTCTCAATCGGCGCGCGCTGCACACTCTCGCGGGCCGCAGCGGTGGCCAGCAAATCACCGGCCATTTCCATCAAATCAGCCTTCACCTTGGCCTTGCGCACTTCCCATCCACCGGTGCCAAGGCGGTCCAGCACCACATTCCCCGCGTCAGCGCCTTTGTAACGGCTCAGAACATCCAAGTTCTCAACCGGAACAAACAACCGGTCATCCCCCGCATAAAATAGCCGCAGGAAGTCCAGCTTCACGCCGCCACTTTCCATCGTCACCAGCCCACCAAACTTCCCAACCCCATGGGCCTCATGCACAACATAGTCATCCGCTTTCAGCTCACTGAAATGCGCAATCATCTCCTCGGCACTGCGGCGGCGCTTTTTCACGCCGCCACCCATGCGCGCGCCAAACACGTCGCTATCGGTCAGCACCATCACCTTGCCGGGTCCGTCTATCCATCCGGCATTCAGCGAACTCACAGCGGCAACTAACTGCCCCTGCACAATCCCAAAGTCCGCAATCCCGCGCGCACTCGGTATTCCTTCCGCCTCAAGCGCCCGTAAAAACTGCGCCAGCGCCGGCGCACTGTTGGCGGTCAGCACAATGCTCCACCCTTCAGTCACACGGTTGCTCACGTCGCGCGCCGCCGCCACCGCCGCGCCGTGGCGGTTGGTCGTGTGGTAACCGTGGGCGCGCACTCCAAGGTTCTCGCCATTGCCATCATCAAACACGTTGGCAATCACGCTCTTGTAAGCTCCAAGCGTACCCGTAAGCTTGGCCGCCGCCACGTACATCATGTCTGGCGGAACCGCCTTAATCTGCCCCTTCCCCTTGGCATCGCGCCGCGCCGCATATGCCCCCTGCACCAGCTCATCCCAGCTTTCGGCCTGCAACTCATAGTTCTCGGGCACCATCAACAAGGTGTCTTTGGGTAAAACGTCCAGCAGCCCGTTCAACGGCTCCTCATAAAACAGCGGCAGGTACTGTCCGGCCTCGGGGGGAAGAATCCCCTCACTCACCGCCACATAAATGTCATCCTCGGTCCCCTCACTGAACAACTCGCGGTAGCGGGTTCTAAAAACCCCCGCCCGCGCCGCGTCCAGCACCACCGTCCCCGCCGTGCCCACCACCAGCTCGTCAATCGCCTCTAAGCTCTTCTGGCTGGCGGGGTCAAAAATCCGCAACCGCTCAACTTCGTCCCCGAACAACTCCATCCGCACGGGCTCACCCGCTGCAGGCCAAATGTCCACAATCCCGCCGCGTACCGCAAAACTTCCGGCTTCCTGCACCACGTCTTCACGCTTGTACCCAAGGTCAACCAGCTTGGCCGCTAGTTCAGCCACGTCCACTTCACCACCCACCGCCACACGCCATAAATCACCGCTTGGCGCGGCTTCCATCACGCCCAGCGCAGCAACACTCGTCACCACCACCAGCGCGTCACCACCGGCCACTTTGGCCAGCGTCTCCTGCCGTTCACCAGCCACTTCGGCACTGGGCCCAATCCGGTCATAGGGCTGCACGTCCCACGCGGGGAAAACCGCCACCTCCTTGTCATGCACCAGCGCACGCAACCCCGCCGCAATACTGTTCACCGCGCCCGCCTCCGGCGCCACCACCACTAAAACATCAGCTTTTTTTACCAACTGACTCGCCACCCACGCCCACCCCGCAACGGGAAGGCCGGCAACGCGCCCCACACGCTCAGTCTTTAGTGATGCCAGTAATTGTTTCAAATCAGTATCTCTTTTAACTATGCTCTATAGTAGTCCGACGCGGAGCGTCGTCAGGTGGGGTTGCACGCGCGAGGCCCAAACGGTTCCCCGGTGCTTTTTGGCGGGCCGTCGAATACACATGAAGTATTTGAGGCCCGCCAAAAAGTGCTGGGGGGCCGTTTGGGTCCGCGCCATTAAATCGGCTTTACCTGTTGGGGTCGCGTTTTGAAGAAATGCCTCACTAAACCCACCTGCAACTGCCAGCGCTCGGGCACCTGCCCGCCTTCCACCAGCCACGTCATCAAATCGTTTTCACCTTGCTGAAGCAACTCGGCAATCGCCGCCAGCTCTTCATCGCT
>JAIXZU010000155.1 GCA_027489415.1 Alphaproteobacteria bacterium | reverse complement strand
GTTGCATAAAGTTAACCCTAAAACGCATGTTCAGGATATTTTACATGAGATTGACCAGTATGTTGCCACTCGCAGTTCTCACTAATATGTCACTATATGTGGAACTATGTTCCACGTGTATCAATGTCCGACTGCGTTAGATGTTGTCAGAGATGGTGAGCTAGCCTATTGGGGATGTATGAAAGAGAGGAATGCCACCATGCGCCCCAATAACCGCCCGAATGACCAACTTCGCGACATCAGCCTGACAACGGGCGTAAATCCCCACGCAGAGGGAAGCTGCCTGATTAAGTTCGGCCTGACCGAGGTGCTTTGTACGGCCAGCGTGCAGGAAAAGGTCCCTCAATGGCTTAAAAACAAAGGCCAGGGCTGGATTACGGCTGAGTACGGGATGCTGCCACGGGCGACTGCTGACCGTAAGGACCGCGAAGCGACAAAAGGCAAGCAGGAAGGCCGTACGCTTGAAATTCAGCGTTTGGTGGGCCGTTCTTTAAGGAGTGTTTGCGACCTGAAGGCTATAGATGGCCTCACTATCTGGTTGGATTGCGACGTATTAGTGGCGGATGGTGGCACGCGGACGGCTGCGATTACCGGCGCCTACGTTGCGCTAGCCTTAGCTTTGGCCGAACTGAACCGCAAAAAGCGTTTAAAAGGCGCTGTATTGAGAGACCGTGTCGCGGCGATATCCTGTGGCGTGATGGAACATGGGGTTGTGCTTGATATGGATTATACAGAAGACAGTTCCGCACTGGCGGATGCCAATTTCGTGATGGCGGGCAATGGTGACTGGATTGAGCTGCAGATGAGCGCCGAGCAAAAACCCATCAGTGGACATGATTTTGCCCGTATGCAGGAAATGGCGTCCCGTGGAATCATGGAACTATTTTCTCTTCAAGCACGCGCTTTAGAGCTGGCCAGCTAATTCGCTGATTCCATTGAACCGATTTTTATGTAAATACTTACTCATTGCTTGATTGCCACACATGTTTACCATAATGAGTGCGAGGAAAGGATAACAGCTTGACAACTTTTGACATAAACTCGGGAAAACGTGCCACTTCCAAGCTTGTTCTGGCCAGCAACAACGCTGGCAAGATTCGTGAAATGGAAAATTTCCTTACAGAGTTCGGTTGGACCTTACAAAGTATGGCTGATTATCGCCTTGAGTCCCCTGAAGAAACGGGACAGTCCTTTGAAGAGAATGCCGCACTCAAGGCAAACTTTGTTTGGCTGCAGACTGGTGAGTGGGCTTTGGCCGATGACTCTGGATTAGAAGTCGATTGCCTCGGTGGTGCACCGGGTGTTGCAACGGCTGATTTCGGCGGTTGGGAGCATCTTCTTAAAGTTATGGAAACTGTGCCGGAAGGTGAACGTGGGGCTCAGTTTGTTTGTGTCCTTGCCTTAAAGAACAGTTCCGGCGCCCCCTTTTATTTCCGTGGCGTTTGCAGAGGGACAATTGCCCTCCAAGCAAGTGGTACAGCAGGATTTGGTTATGACCCTGTGTTTATACCCGAGGGCGATAAGCGCACGTTTGCAGAGATGACCAAAGAGGAAAAGCAGGGAATGTCGCATCGTGGGATGGCACTGCGCGAACTTAAGACCTGGCTACGTCTTCACCAAGTTCGGGTGAATTGATTTTTAATGGATTTTTCTGAATCACTGTTTCCTCAGCATAGGACATTTGCGGTCTATGTCCATTGGCCGTGGTGTAAAGCGAAATGTCCTTATTGTGATTTTAACAGCCATGCCAGCGAGATACACGAGGATGCCTATGTAGACGGCCTTTTAAAGGAGCTTTCACTCTGGAATGAAGGACGCACCATCGGAGGCTTTAAAACGCCTCCGTTCAACGCTACATCCAGACAGGTTGGCAGTCTCTTTTTCGGTGGCGGGACACCCAGTTTAATGAGTGCTGAGCATGTCGCAAAAGTGATACAGGCTTGTCGGACTTTAGGACGTTTTGATGAAGATACCGAGGTAACCATTGAGTGTAACCCGACGAGCTTTAGTGAGCTTCGTCATGCCCGAGAGTACCTCATTCAGCTGAAGGATGCAGGCGTTAACCGTGTTAGCATTGGAATTCAGGGACTTAAACAAGAATGGCTGTCATTTCTTGGGAGATCCCACTCCGTTGAAGAAGCCCTCGGCACACTCCGGCATGCCCTCGATATATTCGATAACGTGAATGCTGACGTGATTTACGGCCTACCCGACCAAAGCCTTGATGAGTGGCGCAACCAATTGATTAATCTTGCTGAAATGGGCCTTAGCCATATTTCCGCATATCAACTAACTATTGAAGCCAATACCCGCTTTTACAAAGATGTGAAACGAGGCTTGTGGACGCCTATTCATAGTGATTTAGAAGCTGATTTTTTTGATGAAACTCGTCGTGTTCTTGGCTCCATGGGTTATGAGAACTACGAAATTAGTAACTTTGCCAAGCCAGGCAAGGCTTGCAGGCATAATTCCCATGTATGGCGATATGGTGAATACCTTGGGATTGGTGCCGGCGCGCATGGACGCGTAGTGGTTACGGATGGAACACCTGTTGCCACGCATGTTGTCCGACAGCCGGATGGCTATTTGCGACGGATTTCAGATGGAGCGGATACGCTTTCCGGAGCCAACCCTCTCTCACTGCCTGAAGCTGTACAGGAAGCGATTTTCTCGGGTTTGAGACTCTCAATAGGTGTTGATATGGAATACCTAGAAAAACGCTTTGGAGAAGCCTCCTGCAAAGAGGCGGTTTCATACTCTGAAATCGATGTTTTGACCCTTGCAGGCCTCCTAGAACGTACACCGCAACACCTCCGACTGACTGATAAGGGTTGGCCCCTCCTGAACAGTGTTTTGGAGCGTATTCTCTTACCTATTTCATCTTCACCTCAGGGTACTCATGCATCATCCTCCCCGACTGATAGTGAATACAAAAAGCCCATAACTGTCACAATTCTGTAACAGTTGTTTGTTTGATTTCATTCATTTTTAATTTTTTTTGAGTGTTCTCTGTCTCACCTCTCAGCTTATTGTGCAGTGCACAATGATGTGAAGCCAACCCTATTGATATATATGAGATAACATTTATGTGAGCACTTATTCACATTTTGTGCAGGCGTATTAGCGCCATTTTTACGTTTACAGTGCTTGGTGTGAAACTGCCATTTTAGTCGTTTTAGATGCGTTTTCACCTGTTGCAGAATTCCGTTGCCCACTCATTGGCAGACGAACACCTACCCCCCTACCCCTTGACATATTTGCAGTGCACATTCTGGCAAATTGCACAGATTTTATACAGCGCCTTGTGAAGTCATGAAACTCATTTATTGAGCGGCCGATGAAGTTATACCCGTTTTATCGAGTCACGATGTGAAAGGAGGCTATGTTTCACAGAAACATGCAACATGATTCACATAGTTCCACGAGATATGGTGGTGCGAAGCTCGGAAATCAGGTAAGGTGTTGTAAATACATATATCCAGTGCCGTGGCATGATGAGAGGCGATTATGTGGGGAATTTGCGTATCCGACATGAACTATCAGGTAGGCGGATGAGAGGCGTTAAAAAGGCGCCCTAGGCGCCATGGGTGATGTTTATTCGAAAATTAGGGAGTAACAACAGGTAAGGGATTGTTTTTTTGTGGGATTGAGCCGGGGCGATCCTGGGCTTCCACGGAAGACTTAATATTCAGGTAATCGTGAACCTGTTGGACGCCTCTTGTCGTGCGGAGAATGTGGAGGACGTGATCCTTTTCGCCCTGTGTTGCGGTATCCCCCATGATGTACACATGGTTATTGACCGTGGTTATCAAGTAATTCAAAGGGTAGGCATCCTTGGCACCGAGGAGACGTGGCTGAATCTGGGCGGCGATCCAAGCATCCTTGGCTTTCTGGCCAGCGGTGTAGGCGGCACCGACAAAGAGCTCGTTATAGACCTTCTTTACGCCCGGAGTTTGACGGATAACTGTCAAAACTCGTTCACCTTCTGCGTTGGTTGGGACGACGCCGGTGAGGAGGACGTCGGCGTAGTAGACGTCGATACCGATGTCGGTCAGGTAGGCAAAGTTGGATTGGACAAGTTGTTGTTTGATTTGAGCTTTTAGCTCGGAATCCGCGGCGATTTGGCCGGTCGGGCGATTTTGCAGGCCGATGTAACCCGCGCTGGCGGCCGCACCCACGACAAGCGGTGCTGCGCAACCGGTGAGAAGTGATGTGGATAAGATGGCGGTGAGAGCCAATTTCAGGTTACCACTGGAGGGTAAATTCATGGATACTGCTTTCATCAAATGACTATTGTCGTCATGGTAGAGGGTGGCGGATGAATGTCAACGCATAAACGCGTGCGGTATACGCTGGACAAAGGGCCAGTGAGGAAAGACCAGAAAGAGTTCCAGCCGAAGTGTATGCTTGGGATAGCGGCCTGCGAGGGCGGACATCTGGTGCGTGAGGCGGGATTGCTGCTGCGGCGTGACGGCGAAGTGGCCGCGGCTGCGGCTGGTGCGGTATTTGACCTCCACCAACAGGATGGTGTGGCCGCGGGTAAGGGTGAGGTCAGTTTGCGCTAAAGACCGTGAGTGTAAGCGTAACGGCCTGTAACCTTGGAGAAGATAGGTGACGAGCGCCACTTTTTCGGCCAGACCTCCGCGCAGGTGCGGGTGGAGGCGCTTGGCAAGCCGGGTTAGCAAGGGTAGGCTAGGTGTCATGAACACAATAATAAGCCCTTACCGTGCCCCCGTTGCAAGTTTATTGACGTTGGTGCTGCTAGGAAGCAGCCCCATTGCCGTACAAGCCCAGCAGGCCCCTGCCCCAATTACCCGCCCCCTGCCCGCTGTGACCAGTAGCGTACAGGGTGGGTTTGAAGCGGCGACCACGGCACTGCGCCGCAACCAATGGAGCGAAGCGGTGCGGTACTTTACCCCACTGGTGAATGTGGATACGCCGGAACAGCGGGCGCAGGCGCGGTTTGGCCTTGCTTTGGCCCTGAGCCAGTTGGGTGAGGATGCCAAAGCCTTGCAGGCGCTGGAAGGTACACTCCGTGATGAAACTGCACTAGGACGCGCTGTAGGTAAGCTGAGGGGCAACTTGTTGCTCCAGTTGGCTGACCGACACCTTGCCGAGAAGGGTGTGCTGGAGGCGAACCCTTGGCTGGCGCAATACGAACGGTTGATGGATAAGCCGAGCCCTGAGCGCTATGAGCGGATACGCGCGGCAAGTGACACGTATACGGAGGCTGCGCCAAGCTTAGTATTACGTGTGGGTGTGATGCTGCCGATGGATGGACAGTTGGGCGATGTGGGCTTGAGTATTCTGCATGGCCTGCAACTGGGTTTGCAGGAGTTTGATGGCCGCCGAGGGGCGCGAGTTGAACTGTTGGTGATGAATGTGGGTGATGCGGCCCAGGCTGCCCAAGCTGCTAAAGCCTTGGGCGAGCAGAATATTGATGTGCTCGTGGGGCCACTTTTGGCGCCAGCCGTGACGGAAATTGCTGAGACCATGCGCGCGGCAGGCGTACCGGTATTGGCGCTGAGTAATGACCGTAGTGTACTGGGCAAGGGTGTGTACGGTTTGAACTATCTGCCCAGCGAACAGGCCAAACTGGCGGCGCGGCGCGCGGTGAGTGCTGGCAAGAGCAGGTTTGCGGTGTTAGCCCCCTCGTCTGCGTACGGTAGCGAAGCGGCTGAGGCCTTTGCCTTGGAAGCGAAACGGTTGGGTGCGACCGTGACCAAGACGGCTTTCTTTGACCCCAAGGCGACGGATGTGGGGGCGAGTATTAGGGATATTGTAGGCACCACCCCGGGGGTAGTGCCATTTGATGCGCTGTTTGTGCCTGCACCTGCGGGTGGCATGGCGTTGTTGCGCGCCCAGCTTAACTATTATGACATTGATAAAGCTGGGGTGATGCTGCTGGGAACCGGATTGTGGCAGAATAATACCTTATTGAAGCCTGGCACCGGGATGCAAGATGCAGTGTTTGCGGCGCCACCCAAGGCGTTTGGGTTTGAGCAGGCTTATACCTCGGCGTTTGGCGGCAAGGCCAATGCGCTGGCGGTTGTCGGCTATGATACGGCGCGGATTCTGGCAGATGTGGCGGCTGAGAAGCAGCGCACCGGCCAGCAGGTTGGCCAACTGCTGCAGCGGCCGGAAGGTTTTTATGGCAGTGGTGGGTACTTTGCGTTTGATGCTAACGGGTTGTCGTCCCGCGGGTTGGATGTGGTGCGGGTTGGTGGCAGCCAGTTTGAGGTGGTGGCCCCTGCCCTGACGTTGGCGCCGCTGACGTTGCCGCAGGATTTGCAGCCAGCTGGTAACGCCGGAAGCTGGAATTGGCGATAGTGAGTGAGTTCTGACCCAACGGAGCGCATCGGCGCTCCTTTTTTCGGATTTGCAGATGGTTAGAAGTCGTGTATACGTCATTTATTCAAGAGGCTGGCCATGGGGGCTGGCTGAGGGAGAGACATTATGACCCTTTTGATGCAGGATATACGCGGTGAACGTGGAATTTCCATGCAAGCCATGAAACTGGAACTGACACCGCTGGAAGCCGATCTTAGATTGATGGAAAGAATTGCCGAGCAAGGTCAGAAGAATCTTCAACTGGCCAAGGCCTTGGAGTGCAAAGCCCGTCTGGAGGTCCTCCTGACGCTGTTTGAAGTCACAGAAGACCCCGCCAAGATGCTGATGCCCCTTGGCAGGGCTGCATGGGAACGGGCTACGGCCCAACGGATGCTTTTCAGCCATTCTGACTGGCAGCGTGAAGAAGATTGCCAACTTCCGCTGGCGGGATTGGATTTTCTGCTTGGGCGACTTGCATTCTATCATCAGGATGCAGTGATTTCCCGCCGCACAATGATGGGTGACCTCAATCATCCCAATACTTATCGGTATGGTGAGGCAGGGTTCATTCTGGTTACTAAAGATTCGGTGCGGCAGTGCGTTTCAGACTACTGGCTGGCCAAGCCCGACCCTGACAGGTTGCCTTACCTACCCAAGATTGCGGGTAATATTCCGTTTATCCGTTCTTTTGCCCAGACTGCGCATGACATGGTATGGAAGTGGGGCGTTTTCTTTCCGGAAAACCGTCCGATGCCGGAAGAAACAGGTGGGAAAGCACGCTATGAACATGGTTGGGACTTTGACAGTGAGGCCGATGCGGAAGCATTTGCGCTGGAGCTGGTGCGGCTGGTGGAAACGACACCTGCCGACGAAGTTCTGCCTTTGCCGGAATCTACGGTGAAATTGCCTGCCGGACTGCCACTTTCTCATGTGTATTGTTGTACCAACCCGGTAACAAGCTATGTACACACCTAACTACGACAAGCCGCCCTTCGGGGCGGCTTTTGCTTTGGGACAGAGGTGTGATTGAGGCTACGAAGCCCCGGAAGTGCCGGAGATGGGTAGGGGTGGTGCCGGCTCGGTCCTTTCCAACAAAAATAAGATTTTTGAGGAAAGCATCCGGCTGGCACGGTTTCCCGATAGGTTACGGCCTACAGAGACCGGGGGACTTTTCAGCTTCGGGCATAGGCGTCTACAGGCAGTTTATAAAGGGTTTTAGTGGCTGAGGCCGAGGAGGGCGCGGGAGAAGACGAGGTTGGGGTCCAGGTAGCCGGAGCGCGCTTGGGAGAGGGTGTCCAGGGCGTAGTCGCTCAGTACCGCGAGGCGGGACGGGGGATAGGTGTTGATTTGTTTGAGGAAGTCGCTCTGGACATTCCGCGGGGCCTTGAATTTGCCGGTGAGTTTGAGGATTTCGGATTCCGGCTGGTTCTGGGCACGGAGTTCGGCGCCGAGCTTGATGCTTTGCAGGTGGCGCAGGACGAGGGAGAAGGCCGAGGTGAGGTCTTCCCCCTGATGAATGAGGTGCTGGAGCAGGCGGTCGGTTTCGGTTTTATTGCGACTGCCGACTGCCTCGGCGAGGCGGAAGGCGTCCGCCGGAATGGCGCCGGCCAAGGATTCCTGTACGTGACTCACCGTGATGGGGGACTCGTTGCCTGCGTAGACAATCAGTTTTTCGATTTCGCGGCGGGCGATTTCACGGTCCGCGCCCAGACCGGCGGCGAGGGTGGCGAGGGCGTCGGGCTCTATGGCGACTCCCGCGGCGTTACATTCGGTTTTAAGGAAGGTTGCGATATCGGACGCATTATCCGTAAAGAAACGCACGGAGAGGGCTTGCCCGTGGGCCTCGATGAATTTGACGAGGGGAGAGGTTTTCTCCAGCAGCTTGGGCACGGCAATAACAATGGTGACATTGCTGAGCGGGAAGGCGAGGGCGGTTTTGACGGCGTTGGTGAGGCCGGTGATGGCGTCGGCGCGTTCGTCCCCGGAGATACCCGTGATGTGGATGAGGCGGTGGGGGGAGGTGAAGCTGAGGGTCTGGGCGCTGTCCGCGAGGCGGGAGGGCTCGGATAAGAGGTCCGCCAGTGAGATTTTCTCGGCGGCGAAGGGGTCGGTGGGGTCCACTCCCGTGGCGGCGATAACTTGCTGGGCGGACTGGCGCAGGGCGCCGGCGTCGTCCCCCCACAAGAGCACCAGCAAGGGGAGGGGCTTGAGATTGCTGACAAGCTGGTTGGGGTAGATGGACGTCATGGGCGCCGCCGTTATTTGACGGCTGGCTTGGTGCCGGTGTTCTTGTGGGTGCTGTAATAGAGATAGATACGGCGGGCGATTTCATCGGCGAGGTTACGGGCCGCGGTGATGCGGGCGTAGGTTTTGCCGGATTCGGTGCTGTAGGGGGTGTCCTCCACGTTGTAGGGCGCGGTGGCGGAGAGTTCGGTTTGCAGGAGTTTGGTGCCCTCGGGGCTGGTGAGGGTGATGGCGCCGGAGAGGTCTATCTGGGCGCGCTGGATGGCGGCGGTGCGCTGCACGGCGAGGGTGGAGGTGGATTCCTCGATGTAGACGGTGAGGGTGTCGAGCTCCATGCCGGAGTTGGGGAAGTTGAGCTTGAGTTCCTGCGAGACGGTTTGGGCGGTGCGGCGCTGGCCGACGTTTTTG
>JAIXZU010000090.1 GCA_027489415.1 Alphaproteobacteria bacterium | reverse complement strand
GGGAGAACGAGGAGCGTCAAGATGGTGGATGAAATGATGCCCCCGATAACGACGGTAGCTAGCGGACGCTGAACTTCCGAACCTGCCCCAGTGTTGAGTGCCATGGGCACGAAGCCAAGGCTGGCGACGAGAGCAGTCATTAGCACGGGGCGCAAGCGGGTTAAGGCGCCTTCGCTGACGGCTTGTTCCAGCTTTTGGCCTTGCTCGCGCAGGGCTTTGATAAAGCTGACCATGACAACACCGTTAAGCACAGCCACCCCTGAGAGGGCGATGAAGCCGACACCTGCGGTGATGGACAAGGGAATACCGCATAGCCAAAGGGCCATTACCCCGCCAGTAAGGGCAAGGGGAACGCCGCTGAAGACCAGCAGGACATCTTTTAATGACCCAAAGGCCATAAACAGCAGGCCGATGATGAGCAGGAAGGCCGCAGGCACCACGACCATGAGGCGGGTTTTAGCGGAATTGAGCTGCTCGAAAGTGCCCCCGTAGTCCAGCCAGTAGCCAGAGGGCAGCTTGACTTGAGCATTGATAGCCTGCTGTGCATTGGATACGAAGCTACCGAGGTCAACTCCGCGCACATTGGCAGTGACGGTGATGTTACGTTTGCCGTTCTCCCGTCCAATCTGGTTGGGGCCATACTCCTGCTTGAGGGTGGCCACTTCTTTGAGGGGAATGAAGGTAGGATTGGTACCAGCTAGAAGGGGGATAGGCAGATTTTCTAATGCCAGCAGGTCGGAGCGGAGGTGTTCCGGCAGACGGACAACAAGGTCGAAGCGCCGGTCCCCATTAAAGACTTGGCCAGCTTCCTTACCACCCATGGCGGCTTCAATCACATCCTGCACATCGGCCACGTTGAGGTCATAACGCTCCAAGGCTTTCCGGTTAGGGAGGATGGTTAGCATGGGGAGGCCGTCCGCCTGCTCGGTTTTCACGTCTGCTGCTCCGGGCACTTTATTAAGGACTGCGGCAATGGCATTCGCCGTTTGCAGCATAACGGTGGTGTCGTCGCCAAACACCTTCACAGCCACATCAGAACGTACGCCCGAAATTAGCTCATTGAAGCGCATCTGGATTGGCTGGGTGAATTCGTAGTTGTTACCGGGTAGTTTCTCCAAGGCTTCTTCCATTTCTATCAACAGTTCGGCCTTGGTTTTGGATTCAGGCCATTCCTTCTTGGGTTTGAGCATGACGAAGGTGTCGGCCACATTTGGTGGCATAGGGTCGGTGGCAACTTCGGGTGTGCCGATTTTACTGAATACTTCTTTCACTTCAGGGAAAGCCTTCAGAGTGGCCTCCACCTGCTTCTGCATTTCCAAAGACTGAGTGAGGCTGGTTCCCGGAATCCGCATGGCGTGGAGGGCAATGTCGCCTTCATCCAGATTGGGAATGAACTCGGTACTCATGCGGCTGGCAATGATCACGCTCAAGAGCGTGGAGAGAACAGCCACACCAATCATCTTGAACGGGTTGGCAAGGCTCCAGCCCAGTACAGGCTCGTACCACCTGTGGGCAAGGCGCATGGCGGCGTTTTCCTTTTCCTCAACCTTGCCAGTGACAAATAAGGCAACAGCGGCGGGAACGAACGTGAGCGAGAGGACTAAGGCAGCCAGCAGTGCGGTAACCACGGTGAACGCCATGGGGTGAAACATCTTTCCTTCGACACCCGTGAGGGAGAAGATGGGCAGGTAAACCACGGTGATGATGATGACGCCGAACAGGCTGGGGCGAATGACTTCTGCCGTGGCCACAGCGGCAAGGCGGAGGCGTTCCTCTCTGTTTAATAGCCTGCCAAGCTTGTGCTGCTCCATGCCAAAGCGGCGCAGGCAGTTCTCGATGATGATGACGGCTCCATCTACAATGAGGCCGAAGTCCAGAGCGCCCAGGGACATCAGGTTGCCGGAGACCTTGTTCTGCACCATACCGGTAATGGTCATCAGCATGGCTAGTGGAATGACAGCAGCGGTAATAAGGGCGGCACGGATATTGCCTAGCAGTAGGAACAGAATGACGACGACCAGCAGAGCGCCTTCCAGCAGGTTCTTTTCCACCGTGGCAATGGTGCGGTCTACCAATGTGGTGCGGTCGTACACGGCACGGGCTGTTACGCCTTCCGGCAAGCTGCGTTGAATGTCTTCCAGCTTGGCGGCGACACGTTGGGAAACGTCGCGGCTGTTCTCGCCTACAAGCATCATGGCGGTGCCGAGGACGACTTCCTGCCCGTCCATGCTGGCAGCCCCTGTGCGGAGGGGTGAGCCGAGGCTGACGCTGGCAAGGTCGCGCACACGGAGGGTAAGATCATTCCGCTTGGAAAGGATGATGTCACGGATGTCGTCTTCCGAGGCGACTTGGCCGGGCACACGGATGAGGTATTGCTCTCCGTTGCGCTCAATATAACCCGCACCGATATTATCGTTGTTGCGCTCCAGGGTGGTAATGAGGTCGGAGAGCGTGAGGTTGTAAGCGCGGAGACGTTCGGGGTCAGGCAAAACATGGAATTGCTTTTCGTAGCCACCGATGCTGTTGACCTCGGTGACGCCTTTGAGGGTACGAAGCTGGGGCACGATGACCCATTCCTGTAACTCGGCTAAGTCCATTGGGGTGTAGGCGGTTCCGTCAGGCTTTTTGGCATCCGGCTTTGCTTGCACAACATAGCTGAAGACTTCCCCAAGGCCTGTAGCGATAGGCCCCATAGAAGGTTCAAGCCCCTGCGGAAGCTGGTTGCGAACTTGTTGCAGGCGCTCGTCTATAAGCTGTCGCGCAAAGTAGAGGTCAGTGCCTTCCTCAAACACCACCGTTACCTGTGAAAGGCCGTAGCGGGAGATAGAACGGGTGTGGTCGAGCTTAGGCAGACCAGCCAGTGCCGTTTCAATTGGGAAAGTCACACGCTGCTCGGCTTCCAGTGGGGAGTAACCCTCCGCCTCGGTATTGATTTGGACTTGGACATTGGTGATGTCCGGTACGGCATCTATGGAAAGGCGCGTGAAGTTGTAGGCCCCCAAGGCAGCAAAGCAAAACACCACGGCCATAACCAGCCAGCGGTGGCGTATAGAGAGATATATGATGTGTTCAAGCATGACGAAATCCTTTAATGGGCGTGTTCGGCTGAAGCTTTACCGATGTCGGCCTTCACAATGAAACTGTTTTTGGCGACGTAGTTAGTACCTGCTTCAATGCCTTCCAGTACTTCGGTATAGATGCCGTCCGTGCGACCGGTTTTGATGGGGTGGGCAGAGTAGCTCTCGCCTTCCTTCACAAACACCACGGTCTGGTCTTCCAGCGTTTGCAGTGCGCTGTTTAGGACGGCCAAGGCTACCTGTTCTTCGCCAATCACTGCACCAGCCTGCACCGCCATACCGGAGCGCCAGCGGGCATCAGTATTATCCAGCGTAACCCAAACTTGCACGGTCTGGGTGTCGGCATCAGTGGTGGGAAGCAGGGACTTGACCTTGCCTGAGCCATCTACGCTGCCGTCTACGCTTTGAACCTGGACTGTCTGGCCGACGTGAACGCGGGAGAGGTCTTGCGGGAAGACGTGGAGTTCGGCTGTGACGGTGGAGAGGTTAGCTACTGTGAAGATAGGCTGGTCGGCAGCGGTATCCCCCACATTGATGTTACGGGTAAGGATGACGCCAGCGAGTGGACTGGTGACTGTATAGGTTTGCAAGCTGTCGTTGCTTTCCACCGTGGAGAGAGTTTCGCCCTTGGCAACGTTTTGACCAATGGTCTTACGGACGCTCTTCACCACTCCGGCAAAGCGGGCCTTAACCTCCGCGGTGGTTTCGGGGTTCAGAATGATTTTACCGCGCAGGTGGAGCCGTTCGGATAGATTGGCGGCGCCAGCGGTTTCCACAAGGATACCGGCAGCCTTGGCAGCTTCGTCGGTTATGATGGTGGCCTGTTCTTCACTTTGTCCGCCTTCTTCGTGCCCATGTTCTTCGGTTTCGTTATGGCCATGCTCATCGGCTTCGGTGTGTTCCGGCCCTTCGGCGGGTGCGATTGTCTTGAGGCTTGGCTGGCTAAAGTACCAGTAACCAAAGCCTGCGATGACGACGATAGCTGCGGTGAGAGCTAGGGTTTGCTGTTTCATTTATTGGTCTCCTGTGGGGATGGTGATGGGCGTCGTGAGGCGTTCAACAGTGGCCTTGGCATTCAATTGACGTTGCAGAGCGTCCAGGCGCTGCGCCTCGGCTTCGGCCAGCGTGCGCTGTGCATTGAGAACTTCGAGGAAGGAAAAGCGCCCACGTTCGTACCCTTGGCGCGAGAGGGTGAGAGCATCCTGTGCCGCGGGGATGATACGGGTTTGCAGTTCGGAGGCTTCACTATGGGCGGTTTGCCAGTCCAGCCATGCTTCGTGCAGGGCTTGTTCGGCATTTAGGCGGGCTTGCTTTGCATCCTGCTCGGCTTGGGTGATTTCGGCGCCAGCACGGGCAATGTTGCCGCTGTTTCGGTTGAAGACGGGGAGGGGCAGGGACACACCAGCGACCATAGCTTGATGGCCGGTTTCGCGAAAATCCCGCACACCAAGACTGAACGATGGGTCGGGGATGTTCTGATTTTTCTCAAGCTGAAAGGCTGCGGCCTTGGCCGAACGTAGGTCTTCATAGCGTTGCAGGTCAGGGTTGGCTACAAGCTTCGACTGGTACACATTTAAAGGTTCGGGAACGGTAACTGAGGTAAGGACGGTACTTTCCAGGCTCTCATTAAGGGTGGTATCGCCCCATAGTGAGGCAAGCTTCCGTTTGGCCAGTTGGAGGTCGCGCTGGACTTTCTGGTTTTCAAGGCGGGCGGTAGCAAGGGTCACGTCAGCTTGATTTTTATAGATAAGCGGGTCGCGGGCGGCTCCCACACGCTGGCTCACATTGGCCAGCACATCCTTGGCGAGACTCTCGCGGGCGCTGGCAAGTTTCAGCTTATCCTCGTTAACGAGAACTTCCGCGTAAGCCATGGTGACATCGCGAATGATGTCCATTTGGGTAGCCTGCATATCCTTATGCCTGGCTTGGCGTTCGGCACCCGCCAAACTGCGCCGAGAGGTACGCTTACCGCCCAGTTCAACCTTCTGGGAGATGCTGTAGGTATATTCGGCGACTTCAGTGCCACGATATTCACCGCTACCTGCAAGGTTCTCGGCTTCAAAGCCAAGTTCTGGGTTGGATAAGGCACCCGCTTGGCGCTCTGTTCCTTCTGCCGCAGAGAGCGCCGCTTTGGCGGATGACAGGGCAGGAGAGCCTTGCAGGGCTTGGTTAATGGCCATAGATAGGCTGAGAGTGGAACTGGTTTGCGACCATGAGGGGACGCAGAAAACCATCAGCAATAGTGTGAAGCGTAAAACGTGCATTTCAAATCCTTAAATAAGGGGAGCCATATTGGGCATGGCTCCGTTTTTGGGCATCAACTTATGCAGAGGGGCATTCCGGACGGTTTGGGTTGCCGATCTCGTACTGTGGCCAGCTATGTTGTCGAGTGCCGCCCTCATAGAACTTGCAGTCGCGGCCTGGCAGACGCTTGCCATCTGCTGTATTAGCGGCATTGGCAGGGGTTGTTTCGGTTGTGACTTTACCGGAGCTTTGCTCATAGGCTTCCGAACGGTGCTGATGACCAGCCTTCTCGTGGTGGGTCTCTGCGTTGGCAATACCTGCAACGGTAAGGAACGCGGCTGCGAACATGATGTTTTTCATGGTATATACTTTCGTTTACAGCGCCAGTCCGCATGTGTTTAGCGTTAACTGGCTATTTTTAGGTGGGTGGTTGAAAACGGAGGGCTATGGCTGCGTCAAAACAACAGCGTTTACGGCTCAGGCGCGTTTTCGGATAAGGGGAAGCTAGGCGCGAGGAGGTTGGTCGAGAACCGTGTAGAGGCCGAGGGTGATGGTGTCATCAATGCTCAGGGGACGGTCTTGGGTCAAGGTGATGGCGCAATACAAGCTACCAGCAACTTGAGGAAGGCTGAAAGCAGCGGTATGGCAAAATATACCGCAATGGTCTTGCTGGGCTTCCTTCACGGGGGCCTTGGATTCTAGAAGTTCATGGCATCCGTGGGCAGCAGGAGTAACAACTTCGCTCAAGCAATTCTCATCAGCTACGCATACCGACATAAAACCAGCCATCAGAATGACTAAAGCTGCAGTAAGGGCGCCAATGCGTTTCATCTCTTAAACACTAATCACATAGTAATCCCTCTGCAAGCAACAAATAAGTGCTTTCAACATTTAGGTGTTAGAAAGTTATATATCGAGTCGACTCCGCCATACTGAAAATTGGAGCAACAATTCCGCGGCTTATGCTGTTAAATTTTCTGTTAAAATCAGAAATTATGAGGGAAAACTTTGGCGGAGGAAGGAGCCTAAACAACTATCTAAAATATTGATAAATTTGATTGCAATCGTCAATACTCTGGTAGTGTGCCCCCAAATATACCCCCAGAAGAGGTCGGTTAGAAATGTTGGCGGTGAGAGCCATCTTTGTTGAGTTGACTCTTCTTATGAAGGGAGCGAAGGTCAATAAAGTTAATGTAGGAAAGCTTTGTCAGCTTGGATTCTGGTCGTTTCTCCCCAGCCATTCATTATATAGGTTAGATTTAACCGTCTAATTGGAAAGGGGACTAAATAGCATGGGAGCTGTTTTGCGTTGCCAGATTGATATCGCTCCTCTCATGCCATTAAGGGAAAAATTTCGCTTTATCCGATTGCTAGGGGAGGGGAGAGAGTGGCATGGGAGCTTAATTCCCATTTTTCGAGATGTACCATACCCTGCCAACTGTCTAAATAATAAAAAGACCTGCCCCAAAGGGCAGGTCAAAGTTTAGGAATTTGTGAGTTCCATAGCAGTTATGGCCAAGTCGAGGCTTTGAAGTAGATGAGGAATGCCTTTGTCATTCACTAATTTAAGATGGAAGGGCCAATCGTCGGCAAGGGAGTCGAATACATGTTGAACCTGGCGGTCTAGTTCCGGACGCACCAGATGGATTGTGAGGAGGGGGTACCTGTATTCAACCGAGACATCCCAGGCCATATCCAAAAGTTCTTTCTGGCGCGGACCGTCGAAAACCACGTTCTGGCCGAGCGCAAGCATTTCAAGCAAACGCTTACGGTTCCAAATCACCAGTTCGGCGATCGAAGTCTCGTGGACTCTTGCAGACTGGTACTCATCCGGTGAGAGCATGCGGCCTGCCGAGGAATCGAATAAGCGAGGGTTCGGCTGCTTTTTGTATATTCCGTTGACCTCCTCCTCGTTCAAGCCAAGTGCGAACAGTTCATCTTTGATGAACTGGATCGAGCTGATGCTTGTAAAGCCGTGCATATTCTCCAGATGTTTGCGACAAGTAGATTTCCCTGCCCGCGACCTGCCATAAAGCACCACGAGGGTGCCTTCGTTTCGAAAATTTTCCATTGAGTTTCTCCTTAAACGGGATAGGGGTGTTTCTTGAAGGAGGTTATGACCAGAATATTAGCTCTCCGTTTTGCTCAAGTCCAATGAAACTTTGCATACCGATTCTGCAACCGTCTGGAAAAGAACGGATCGCATGGGCACGTCGGGTGTTGAAAAGGATTGCTTCACCTTTGAGCGGTTTCAAAAGCACCGATTTCCCAAGTTTTTGTCTTAAATCGCTTTTCATATCGACTTGGTAGACCTCGTCCGCAGATAGAGGGCGCTCTGGCCAGATCTCAAGCTCCCCGCCCGTGTCAGGAATCTCAAGATACACATTGACCGAGAATTGCTTCAGAAGTGTTTTGAATTTGGCGGGTAGTGCGTCGTAGTGAGGCTTCTCCATGGAAGGTGAATCCTCGGCGAAGGTGATACGCGGTACACCTGCGAATGTCTTGTTGCCCTCGTAACATGCTAATCCGACACGTTGCGGCCACAATTCGTCGAAAAGCAGCCGTAGATGATCAACGGGGTTGAGATGGGGCACTTTTTCACGGAAGAAGGTCGTGTTCTTGCGTGCCAGTTCGAAATATTCATCCCGGGCCTTGGTATTGCTCTGGTCGTAAGTCGTGTTGAATGAGCGTCCAACGCGTTTTACACCGAGATAGACCTCCTTTTTCTCACCGTTTTCAACTCCGACATATTTATAATCCTCCATATGCTGGGTCTGGATGAATTTCTTAAATGCGCGAACCGCCGGATCGGGAAGGAAGTCACTTATGCGGAGGGCGAGGTAGTCGTCGTTGAACAGCTTTTCGATGTGGTCGCGGTTCAGTTCACCTGCGGTATTAAGGGTAACAATTTCCATATTATTTCTCCATTTTATAATTTTGATAGCCTTCAAGAAAGGATCTCAGGCCTATTTGTACGAATCCAATGGTGGAGGTGGGGATCTCCCCGGGGGCGGTGAATCGAAGGCTCTGGCACTTGTTGGGTTCGAGGTTAGTGATCTCTCCCTCCCAAGATGAGCAAAGGAAGTAATGATCTATGAATTCTCGGCCATCCTCCAAACGATTACCCGACACGACTTGGGTTATATCCTCGGCGCGAACATGGATTCCGAGTTCTTCGGCGGCTTCTCGGATGGCTGCCGAGCGGGGCGAATCGTCATCCGGATCGACGTGCCCGCCGGGTAGGCTATGCATGTTAGGGTAATTCTTGGTATCCCCACGGAGTGCGAGCAGAATTTCACCGGAATTATTGCGCAGAATAAGATGTACTAGCAATGTAGTCATATCAGCTTCTTTCACTTTTGATGGCATGCAGCAGGCACGCCTGTTTGACGAAGATGCCTAGTTTAATCTGGTAGCGGAACAACGAGTTCGCGATGCCATCCGTGTCGGGCGAAAGCTCGTCTTCACGCGGACCAGCATGAAGAATTAGGCAACGGGATCTCGTCCTTGCGATTTTTGCGGCGTTTACCTTGTACCATTCTGGGGTCTCTCTGGGCAGATCCATGATGAGATCGGGCGCCTTGCGCATGTCGGGCATTCTGTAGGGCAGGATGCTCATGAAGTCACAGGAATCAAGAATTTCCTCCGTACTTGAGACAAGCGAATACGATGCATTACTATCTTCCAAGGTTTTCGCAAGTACTGGGTCAAGTGGCTGGCAGGGGGCGTTGAGACAGAAGACGAATTTTCTAATGCCGAACAGGAGCAGGCTATGGATCAGGCTTGCATGAGTGCGCATAGTAGGGTCGCCGACAATGCCTGCAGTAGAAGTGGGCAAATTAACTCCGTGATGCCTGAGGGTGAATGTATCACCCAGCCCTTGCGTGGGATGGTCGGATTTTCCGTCACCTCCGTTGATGACCGGTACGAGGTTGCATTGTGCCAGTTCGGTGGGGGCGCCGTCTACGAAATGGCGTAATACCACAGCATCAGCTACCTCGTGCAGAACATAACCAAAATCGCCAAGGCTTTCCCCACAGTATGATACGGATCTGGTACTTTTGATATCCGTGACGCTGAGAACGGTGGCGCCGAGGCGATGGGCTGCGATTTCGAACCCAAGCCGTGTGCGTGTGCTGGGTTGAAAGAAGACGGTAGTCACATTTTTACCCGCCAGAGAGTCCTTATATCGTTGGGGACGCAGACTAAGTTCTTGAGAAAGATTGAGAATATCGTGAGACCTCTCTAGCCCGATCTGTGGAATGGACAGAATGTGGTTCATGGCGTTTTACTCTCCGTAGGCCTTGGCTGTTTGAAGGAAACTGAGACTCAACATGTATATTCGTTCTGTTAATGGAAGATCGCTAGCGTCGAACTTGAAGTCCGTCATATCAGATGTCAGGTGGTGATGGATACGGTCGTGGTCAAGATGGGGGACGGACAAACCGAGGGTGACCAGTCCGTAACGGAGATAACTCAACTCGCGGTAGAGTCGGAGTTTTTCATCGGATACGGATCGACCGCTTTCAAGAGAATAGTGGGCGAGGAAAAATTCCAACTGGCCCCCGGAAAGCTGGAAGGTATTGATCGCGATGGCGAGATCTTGATGGAAATCACCAGTGCGGGCGTGATCCCAATCAATGAAGTACACATGCGTACCATCGTACAAGATGTTTGTGAAATTGAGATCATTATGCAGGAAAACCATCTCGACAGGATAATGTGTCAATGTTTCAACGATAGTGTGGTAAGCCTCCAGAGATTCCTTGAAGTAAGAGATATCGGCTTCATGGGACCAACTGGTGGTAAGTTTCATTATCTGTTCGAACTTATAGGAGAACAGGTCGATACCGAAGAACTGGTTGAGCACCTCCTCGCTATGGAGCTTGGCAAGGCTATCTGCCAGTGCGCTGAGAAATGCATCAGTCGGATGGTGTAGGTGGGGTGAGTCAATAAACTCCAGCAACATGTTCCCAGACTGGTAATCAACCATCAGCAGGCGGGGACCTATTCCGATTTTTGCAGAATAATCGTTAAGCCGGGTTTCAATAGCGAATTCGGCTGCCTTTCCACAGACATCCTTGACGAGACGCAAGACACCGGTTTTGTTCTGGGCTTTCACAAGATAGGTTTCGGCCCAAGGGGTTGGAGTTGCTTCCATGGGGGTGATGCTAGTTTGACGGGAGTCGCTTCCCAGGGCAGATGATATACGGTCAAGATGTTTGATATCAGCTGGCATGGGATGAACTTGCCAAAACATTTTGGGCATCGAATATGGAACGCAATGCTTTTCCTACCTTCAAGGATGACGGATGGGTTATGGAAGAAAGGAAATCCTGCCGCTGGGTGTCGACCCTGTACGGAAGATAGCCGCATTCCGCGAACCGGGTGTAAAGCTCCGAATAGGCATGGTGCGCGAGTTCCGCAGCCTCTTCCGTTCGTGCGAACCTTAGCGATACCACGAAGTCGACTGCGTTGGGTTCGATGATATTCATGGTGAAGGCGAATAGCATCCCAAAATCCCCGTAACGGGTTCTAAATTCCCCAACAATTTTGCGCGCATTGGTAAGGGCCTCACCATTCAAAGGAAGGATGGGAAGAACGGTTAGCCAACCCTTGGAGGAAGCTTCGTCCATAGTTGTCGCCGTTGCATTGAAACTGCTTTCAATCATTCGGTCATTGAAGGCAGGGTTTCCTTGATAACAGCCGCAAATAGATTTCTCCAAGGGGGCGAGCCCCTCCTGATCGGGATCAAGCTGTCTGATGAATGTCTGGGGAAGACCGTAAGAATCCGCCAGTTGCCTAAGATCATCGAGTGTGTAGGTTTTTTGCCCATGGTCGGGAATGCAGAAGTAACCGGTAAAACTCTGCCCGTGGAGATCTTCCAATTTTGCTCCGTCGTAGCTGGCGACTGATGCATTTTCATAGATACGGCTCACACAAGCCAACGTACCGATTTGGTAAAGAAACTTGAGAAGGTGGACTGCTTGTAAGAACACCGGTTCATTGAAATCAATGCGGAAGATATAGAACTTCCGGGGTTTAATGTTCAACTTGAGCAATCCTTCGGTCACGACACCTAACGATGATTGCATGAAGATCCCCGTAAGATCGGGGCCTGCATGATCCGCATAATTTCTTGGATTGGCCTCGTCGAATTTTAAGGCTCCGGTGGATATCTCTCCGAGCGAGGAGGTTAGGACCCTTAGACCGAGGATGTCATGATGGCGCTGTCTCCATAAGCCGACTCCCTTTTGCAGGGCGTTGCCAAGTACGCTTGTTGACCCGCTGGAGGTGGTTATGTTGGCGAACCATTGGGTGTCTTTCAGTTCGTCGTACAATTGCTGCTGGGTGACACCTGGTTGGATGAGGGCCACGCCTTCGTCCAGATTAAGCTTCAGTGAATTAAGTGCCGATAAGTCGACAATAAGTGTGTGACCGATCGAAGGCAGGAAGGATCCAAGCCCCCAATTCTTTCCACTGCTGATGAAATGAAGTTTCCACTGGGTGTCCAGAGCCGCTTGAAACAAGCTGACCAGAGAATCTCTGTGGTTGAGTTTTAGCCTCATGATCGGGCCTTCGACCTTGAAGTGCCCCAGATTTCTGGAATGGGGCTCGATGGGTGATAGGTCGCCGAATTGCTGGAAAATGTGTAGAGCGGGAGGAATATTCCCCCTTTCACGAACTTGGTTCTGAAAGTCTTGTCCGGAAGACATGGTTAGCCCTTAATAATTATCTCTGTCAGATTTATATTTCGGACCCAAGTCTGTATCCAATCTCAGGTTAAAGTCAATATTGAATACATGAATTATTTATATATTATAGTGCATAATTACTATTTGCATTTATGAAGGATTTGATTATGTGGTAGTGAGGTGTTTAGCAGGCTATGAACCGAAATGATCACAATCCATAACCTGCCATTATCTCAAAAGCTTAGTCTTAACCGTTTTATAGGGCATGTGGTATTGGTATGGGAGTGTCATTCCCTGCTGAGTTTAGAGCACAAGTCCCTTTCCAGAGTCGGCCACCCATGCCAATTGGCTGAAAACTGCTATCATGATAATGTCAGGGGAGGAAATGTACGAACCCACGAAAAAATGGCAAAGATGTGAAACTGCACATCCGCTGCCACTATTTTTACTATTTATGTGATTGAAAATATTAACAAAAATACATTGGCTGGGGAGGAAGGATTCGAACCCTCGTATGGCTGGACCAAAACCAGCTGCCTTACCACTTGGCGACTCCCCAACCGGGACACCCTAAGGTGTGGGCGCAAATTGCACACGCGCTCGCCTTATGTCAAGCCATCACGGCAGATTTTTAAACACTCTGCCGGTTTTAGAGTCAATCAGACGGCGCGGACCAACAATAACCCATTCAAAGAAGGCAAATATCAACCGTTATCGTCTGTTTTTCAGGATAATGAAACAACATAGCAAACACATCAAACTCAACCCAAACCAAGTCAGGGAATACTGTAAGTGATTGTTTCGGAATGAAATAACAGTCAACCCAGCCACGGGAAGTGGCGAGCTGGCATCGCGTACATCCACAAAATACGGTGCAACAGGGCTCAATCCCCAAGCTTGTGCCATGGCCGTTACATCGCGGGAAAACCACCGTCCTGCCGCCGGCTGGTTATCCTGAAGCACACTCCCGCCGGGCTCGCTCAATCTCAGCAATCCCTCAACAGTCACAGGGCCCTCAGGCGTCGTTAAAAGGGCTTTCTGGGCAGAAGTAACAAAACCCCTGTTCACAATCACGTAAAAGCCGCTGTCGGCCTTTAAGGGCGTCATAACCCAGTATCCGCGCCCAAGCCTCGTGGATGCCAGCACAAACGCATCTCGCCCGCTTAAATAGGTCCCGGAAATCCTCAAAACCTTGTAGGCATCACGGTCGGAAATTTGCGGCCACTCGGGGGCAGGGGGGGGCGCTATGGGCGCGGCAGTAACGTTAGCCTCGGTCTGGGCTATCAGCTCAAGCTTCCAGGCGCGCCGCTCCAGTTGCCAAACACCAAGCCACAAAAAGCCTGCAGCTGCCACAAGTGTGAAAAGGGCAAATACCGCCCGCTTCATATGGCCTACTCAACAACAGGAACGGTGCCGGAAACCGCGCCCACCGCAGGGAACGGCTGCTGGGAAGGTATCCAGCTCTCGCCCGTCGCATCCATTTTGCTCATGTCATGGCTGGGCATCATGTTGGAATGCAAATGGTACATCACCCACATGGAGCCCGACATCACAATAATTACCAATATCAGCGTAAAGAACAGCGCCATCAGCGTCCACCCACCTTCGGACCTCGGGTGCATGTGCAAAAAGTAAACCATATGCACAATTATCTGAAGAATAGCGAACACAACCAGAATAATCGCCACCGGAATATGGCTGTCAAACACGCCGTCCAGCGGCCGTGCCATCACTAGCCAGAACGGTACAATCGTAAGGTTAACCGCAAGGAAGAACCCAATCAGGTAACCGCGCAGGGTCCCGTGCGCAGCATCATCATGGTGGTGTTCATGGGCTTTGGCGGCGGAATTTTTAGCGGCACACATCTTATAAAACTCCCATCAGGTAAACAAACGTAAACACACCAATCCAAATAATATCAAGGAAGTGCCAGAACAAGCTTAAGCACATCAGCCGGCGCTGGTTGGCCGCGGTCAAACCGTGCATCCCAACCTGAACCATCAGTGTCACAAGCCAGATAATCCCGAACATCACGTGCAGCCCGTGCGTCCCCACAAGGGTGAAGAATGCGGAAAGGAACGCACTGCGCTGCGGCGTGGCGCCAAGGTGAATCAGGTGCGCAAACTCGTAAATTTCAATACAGAGGAACGCGAGCCCGAACAAACCTGTCACGCCCAGCCACCCCAGCGTCGCTTTCTTGCGCCCCCGCACCATCTCCAGCATCGCGAAACCATAGGTAATGCTCGAAAGCAGCAACATCGCGGTGTTCAGCGCAACCAGCTCAAGGTCAAACAGGTCTTTGGGGGAGGGGCCTGCCGCATAATTCCCGCCCACAACCGCATAGGTCGCAAACAGAATGGCAAAAATCAGGCAGTCACTCATCAGGTAAAGCCAGAAACCAAGGTAGGTGCTGTGGCCCTCAGGGTGGTGGGGCTCTTCCGGTAGGTGGTAAACCCGGTTGGCAGCGTGCGTGGCACTCATTTTACAAGCCCTCCTTCAGGAATCGGGTTCGCGCATCTTCTGTTTTCGCCACCACGGCGGCTTTAATGTAAAAGTCACGCTTATAGTTGAAGGTGTGCCCAATGCTCACGGCCAGAATGGCAATAAAGCTCAGTACCGCCAGCCACCACATGTACCAAACCATCGCGAAACCGAACGCGACACTCAGTAAGCTGAGGATAACCCCCGTCGCCGTATTAGCCGGCATATGAATATCCTTGAACCCTTTCAGCGGCCGCTGGTAACCATGCTTTTTCATGTCCCACCAAGCGTCCCCGCTGTAAACCACGGGGGTGAAGGCAAAGTTGTAGTCAGCCGGGGGGGAGGACGTCGCCCACTCCAGCGTGCGCCCGTTCCAAGGGTCGCCAGTCCGGTCAACAAGCTTGGCCCGGTCACGGATACTCACGTAAATCTGAATGAGGAACGCCACAATCCCAACCGCAATAATCCCGGCCCCAATCGCCGCAATCACAAACCATATCTGAAGGGACGGGTCGTCAAACACGCGCAACCGCCGTGTCACGCCCATCAGTCCCATAATGTAAAGCGGCGTGAACGCGACCCAGAAACCAACTACCCAGCACCAGAAGGACACCAACCCCCAGAAACGGTCAAGTTTGAAGCCGAACGCCTTCGGGAACCAGTAATTGATACCCGCAAACAACCCGAACACCACGCCCCCGATAATCACGTTATGGAAGTGCGCAATCAGGAACAGGCTGTTGTGAAGGATGAAGTCAGCCGGCGGCACTGCCAGCAGTACACCGGTCATCCCGCCAATCACGAAGGTCAGCATGAACGCGATAGTCCACAGCATCGGCAGCTCTAACCGTATCCGGCCTTTGTACATCGTGAACAACCAGTTGAAGATCTTCGCCCCCGTGGGAATCGAGATAATCATCGTCGTAATCCCGAAGAAGGAGTTCACACTCGCACCCGCCCCCATGGTGAAGAAGTGGTGCAACCACACAAGGTAGGAAAGGATCGTAATAACCACGGTCGCATAAACCATGGAGGTATACCCAAACAACCGCTTGGTACAGAACGTCGCCACCACTTCGGAATAAATCCCGAAAATGGGCAGGATGAGAATATAAACCTCAGGGTGGCCCCAAATCCAAATCAGGTTCACATACATCATCGGGTTGCCACCAAAGTCGTTGGTGAAGAAGTTGGTCCCCACGTAACGGTCAAGTGTCAGCAGGGCCAGTGTCGCCGCAAGCACGGGGAAGGACGCCACAATCAGCACGTTGGTGCACAGCGCGGTCCACGTGAACACCGGCATCTGCATCAGCTTCATACCCGGCGCACGCATTTTAATAATAGTGGCAATCAGGTTCACGCCGGAAAGGGTCGTCCCTATCCCCGCTATCTGTAAGCCCCACAAGTAGTAATCCATCCCCACACCGGGGCTGTAGGTGCTGCCGGAAAGCGGCGGGTAGGCCAGCCAGCCCGTGCGCGCAAACTCTCCCACAAACAGGGAAATCATCGTCAGTACGGCCCCCGCCACGGTCATCCAGAAACTGAAGTTGTTCAGGAAGGGGAAGGAAACATCCCGCGCGCCAATCTGTAACGGCACCACGTAGTTCATCAGGCCGGTCACCAGCGGCATCGCCACGAAGAAGATCATAATCACGCCGTGCGCGGTAAAAATCTGGTCATAGTGGTGGGCATTCAGGTAACCCTCGCTGCCACCAAATGCCATCGCCTGCTGCAACCGCATCAGAATCGCATCCGCAAACCCGCGCACCAGCATCACAATGCCCAGAATCATGTACATGATACCGATTTTCTTATGGTCCACCGTCGTAAACCACTCATTCCACAGGTAAACCCACAGCCGCTTGTAGGTCACCCAGGCAAACAGCGCACTTCCACCGCTGGCCACCACAATAAAGGTGCTTAAAATGATGGGGTCATAAAACGGGAACGAATCCAGCGTCAAACGTCCGAAAATAAGGGGGAGGAATTGCAGTAGTGTCTCGTACATCTCTTATTGTCCTTCAAATGCTGTCATCGGGCCACGGGCGGGCTGTTCACCCATGCGGTGGAAGGCTTGGGCCAAAAAGCCGCCGGTCAGTGCGTGGCCTGCCGTCGGCATGGCAAGGCCGTGGCCACGTATTTCAGTCATAGCAGGCAGCATCTTCAGGCTTTCCGGCGCATTGGCACCGGCCAGTTGCTCTTCAGGGCCGCAAATGCTGGTCACGAAGGTGCTTTGGGCACCGTTCGCGGCCGTGCCACGCCGTTCATATTTGTCGTACTCAAGGGGGGCGGAAAGCCGCACGCCATCCAGCCCCAACCCACCCTTGGCATCAATCGCCATCATCATGCCCATGCACATCTTGCTCGGGTCAACGCACATGTTCAAAATGGCTGGGTAAAGGTCGGGCGCAATCGCACCATAGTAAGTCACGGGCTCGTTTTCACTGGGTACCTCAAGCTTGGTCAGGTACAGGTTGCGGTCAAGCAGGGTCGGGTTGGCCTTTACATTTGCCACCCAGTTATCAAAGCCGGTCTGGTCATAGCCCTTGAACTTGAACCTCATGCCGGAGAACCCGTCCCCACTATAGTTAGCCGAGAATCCCTCATAATTCCCGGGCCGGTTAATCACCGCATGTAACTTGGTTTCCATCCCAGGCATCGCATAAATCATCCCCGCCAGTGCCGGAATGTAAAACGCATTCATTACGCTGGAAGCGGTAATCTTAAAATGAATCGGCCGGTCAACCGGTGCCGCCATCTCGTTCACGCTGGCAATGCCGTATTCGGGGTAAATGAACAACCATTTCCAGTCCAGCGCCACCACCTGAACCTCAAGCGGCTTAACCTCAGCGGCAATCTGCTGGTTGGCATCAATCCGTCCTAGCGGGCGGTACGGGTCAAGCAAATGCGTCCCCAGCCAAGTCAGCGCCCCCAAACATATGATGATTAGCAGCGGGCAAGCCCAAATCACCAGCTCCAGTTTGGTGGAGTGGTCCCACTCCGGCTCATACTCGGCCTCGGTGTTGCTTTCGCGGTACTTCCAAGCAAACTTCACCGTCAGGTACATCACGGGTATGATAATCAGAAGCATCAGCAACGTGGAAATGACCAGCAAATCACGCTGTTGTGCGGCAATGTCACCGGAAGGCGCCAGCACGGTCATTTCGCATCCCGCCACAAAAAGGCCCACTGCGGCATAAAGGCTGTGCTTCACAAATTTAATCATGTTTGAAAATCCGTTTCTCTTGAACGATGCCCCTATTTAGCCTAAATATCGCCCTAATAGAAGACGTGAACGACACGAATTCTCAAATAACTGTGGCCGGAGCATCCCCAAATGGCAAAGCAAACACCGAAACAAAAATTCAATCAGGCACATAAGGAAGGCGACGCTCTCGCGAAGCATGGCCACACGGATGTCGGGGACATCGCCGTCGGCGTCATCATCGGCCGCACTTCGGAGTTCTTTGACTTTTTTGTATACGCCATCGCCTCTGTCTTGGTCTTCCCCAAACTGGTCTTCCCCTTCGCGGACCCTCTCACCGGAATGATCTACTCGTTCATGATCTTCCCACTCGCCTTCATGGCCCGCCCGTTCGGTACCTACCTGTTCTCTAAAATTGAAATCACCTACGGCCGTAACGTCAAACTCATCTCAAGCCTGTTCCTGCTGGGTACGTCCACCGTAGTCATCGCCTTCCTGCCCAGCTATGAAACCGTCGGCCTCGCCTCCGCCGCCTTGCTGGCCGTCTTCCGCAGTGCCCAGGGCCTAGCATGGGGCGGTTCATGGGATGGTATGGCCTCACTCCTCAACATCCTCGCTCCCGCCAAACGCAAGGGATGGTACGCGATGATCCCGCAACTCGGCGCCATGCTCGGCCTCGTGGTCGCCAGCGCCCTGTTCGGCTACTTCGTCCACAAATTGTCCGCGGAGGACTTCTACAGCTGGGGCTGGCGTTATCCCTTCTTCGTCGCCTTCGCCATCAACGTGGTGGCCCTGTTTGCCCGCCTTCGCATGGTCAGCACGCCGGAATTTGAAACGATGCTCAATAGCCGCGAACTCCAACCCCGCGAAGTGCTGGAAACCATCCGCAAGGAAGGCTGGCACATCGTCGCCGGTGCCTTTGCGCCGCTCTCCAGCTTTGCCCTGTTCCATATGGTCACGGTCTTCCCGCTGTCATGGGTGTTCCTATTCACTACCGAAAGCCCAGCACGCTTCCTGCTCATCGAATTCTGCGCCGCCAT
>JAIXZU010000138.1 GCA_027489415.1 Alphaproteobacteria bacterium | reverse complement strand
GTTGTCCAGCATCCACTGCCAATTAGAGCGATCTGGCCTTGGAGACTGGCATCGCTGCGTTCCCTAAACCCTGTGGCAATGACGGAACACTCACGCCCAACCGAACAACTGAAGCACACTTCCAACCATCCCGGCGACAGTCGCGGCGATCATCAGTCCTAGCAGCAGATAGAGCAGTGCGTCCTTCATGGACGCACTGTATCAGACAGGGCAGGGGAGTTAATACTCCCCGGCCAGCATGATGGTCAGCACACGGCGGGTCTGCTTGGGGTCGGACGGATCGTCCGAGCCGTGCATCATGTCCGGCGCGTAGTAGTCGATCTTCCAGAAGACCTTTTCGCCCTCAAGGGTGACGGCGCCGAAGTCGTGCTCTCCGTGAGGGTCGTTGTCGGGCGTGAAGTCCCTGAAGCTCTGCACCGCTTCGATGATGCGGCTTTGCAGATCGTCGGGGAGGGCGCGGATGCCTGCGGTCATCAGTACGCGGCCGGTCAGGAAGGTTGTGCGCAGAACGTCATTCAGTTCGGCAATGCGGGCGGTTTTGGGTTGGGTCATGGCTTTGGCTTTCCTTGGTTGATGCGCCGGAGCGCGCCACCGAAGGACGCGGGGGAGGGGAGGGGTGTCCTGCCCTACTCGGTTGGTGCGGGCCGGGCATGGATGCCCCTCACCCCCTCGCGTAGGTGGGCCGCATCGTCTCCGGCTCATCACCGGAAAGCCACACCACCCTCAACCAACCGACAGTATCCTGCTGAAGGGAGAGGCAATTCAGTGCACAAACGCACCACAAACGGGTAGGCTTCGCTCATGACCTGGCTTGCCAAGCCCCCGCTCGTACGCATCCTGAAGGGTGTGGCGGTAGCATGGCTGGTTGCCGCCCTGCCGGTCTTCACGCCCCCCGCCCACGCCAACAACTGGGGCGAAATCGCCATCGTGGCGGAATCCATGGGAGTATCCGATGGCCGTATCTGCATCGGCGACGGTACTCGTGGTGATATCGGGTGCCCGGCGAATGCGCCGTTTTTTAATCGAGCTAACGGGCGGGTTGGGATAGGCACCAATCAACCAAGCGAGACGCTAGAAGTATACGGGCGCATGATGGTGGGGCGACCCGGAACGTCGGTGCCACTGCTTTTCCGCCGCCCCCAAGACGGGTCGCCAAGTACGATATTTCAATTTTCAAACGGAGCTAACGGGCTCCCTAGCGACTTCAATCTTTTTCATAATAGCGGAGATGGCTCTTTCTCGGTAAGCCTCAACAACATGGGTGAAGTTGTTCCGGTCTTCCGCGTTCGGGGTGCAGGACATGCCTCACACATCCCGGGTGTCATCATCGGCGTCAGCCCCAGCTTTTTTCCCTCAGCCACCCTCCACGTTTCCGGCACCCTGCGCATCGCCAACGGCGGAGAAGCCTGTGATGCCAACCGCACCGGCGCTATCCGCTACACTGGCGGCGATTTCCAGTTCTGCCGTAACGGCACCGCCTGGGAAAACCTGGCGAGCATTACCAACAGCGCCGCGTCCGACCGCATTACTTCCGGTACCCTCGCCGTCACCGCCAATAGCGCCACCGCTATCGTCAGCCTCACCACCGGCGCCACCACATGGGGCTACCTCGGCAGCACCCAAAGCTACCTGCCCAACGTCAGCGCCGCACAGGTCTCGTCCACCGCCATCTCCACCACGGCGGTACAAATCGCCAGCAGCACCACGGTCACGGCCTGCACCAGCACCAACGCCGGTACCCTGCGCTACAACAGCACCAACACGGCGCTGGAACTCTGCACCGGCTCCGGCTGGCAAATCATGGGGGTCGGTATTCCGGCAGGCACCATTTCCGCCTTCGCCAGCACCACCTGCCCCACGGGATGGAGCGAGTACACCCCCGCCCGTGGCCGCTTCCTGCGGGGGATTGATAATGGGGCTGGGAATGACCCGAGTGGGACACGGGTACCGGGGGATATTCAGAATGATGCAAATAGAAGCCACAGTCATACGGGCACCGCTAATACATCAGGTTCTCATACTCACACCTATGGAGATGCTACGAATTCCAATGTTGCCGTCTTCACTACCCAAGGAGGCACAGGTATGGATGGAGTTTACCTGCAAACTCGGGGCACAAACGCTGCTGGCGACCACACCCACTCTCTCACTATAAATGCCGACGGTTTAGCCGAGGCCCGGCCGAAAAACGTTGCCGTTACCTTCTGCCAATTCAACGGCACCTCCAACGGCTGGAACAACCCGCTCTCCGGCGGCAGTACGGTGCCGGGTGGGAATACGGGTCAAATCCAGTTCAACAGCGCGGGCGCCTTTGCGGGTAGCACGGGCCTGACGTGGGATAACGCCAACAGTCGTCTCACCGCCACCAACATCTCCGCCACCAGTCTGACGGTGAACGGCGTGGCGATTACGGGTGGAGCAGGGGCGTTAGGAGACCGTATCACCTCGGGTACGACATCGATGATTGCGAACCCGTCTGGTACGATCGAAGTCAACGGCGGCATCCGACTGCTGAGCACTACCACAGCACCGGTCTGCACCGCCGCTACGGCGGGCACGATCGCCCGCATCAACGGCAAGACCTATGAATGCCGGATGTAGCCTCAAGCGGTCTCCGGACAGACGGGGAGAGGAGCTGGTAAAGCGGTCCGGTTTAGCCTACTGGCGAGGC
>JAIXZU010000019.1 GCA_027489415.1 Alphaproteobacteria bacterium | reverse complement strand
TGGAAGGCTACCGCGACGGTCGATCAGCCTAAGAGCGGCAACAGGAAACCAAGCATCAACAGGTCCTCGCCCGCCGTCGCGAAAATCGCAACTAACCCTATACAAGAACCAAAAGCCGCCCAACAGGGCGGCTTTTTCATTACGAAGCAAACCTCAGTAACTTCGCCATATTCCCAGCCCACTGCGCCAGCTTGGAATCACTCACACGCACGCGGCTCTGCTGCGCTGCCTGCCGCGCCCCGTAAATCAGCAACCCAACCGGCGTCGCAAACCCCGGCGTACCGCTCAAATCGGTCAGTCCCTGTGCCCCAACAGGCCGTGCAAGGCGCACACTCTTGTCCAGCACCACTTCCGCCAGCTGGCGCAAACCGTTCAACTGGCTCGCCCCGCCCGTCAGCACCACGCGGCGGCCAATCGCGGCTTCAAACCCGCTTTGTTCAATCTTGTCGCGCACCAGCTCCAGCATTTCCTCGCAACGGGGCTGGATAATCCCCGCCAGCGCACTTTTCGTCATGTGGGAAGGCTCGCCGCGCACGGTCTGGGTGTCATCACCCACGCTCGGCACTTCAATTTCGTCGTCCACGGTAATGCTGCTCGCCATCGCGTGGCCGTGCAGCACTTTAATGCGCTCCGCCGCTGCCAGCGGGGTGGAAAGCCCGCGCGCGATGTCCGCCGTAATGTGCTGGCCACCCAGCGGAATCACCGCCGTATAAACCAGCGCACCTTCGGCATAAATCGCCAGGTCGCAGGTGCCTCCACCAATGTCCACCAGCGCCACACCCAGCTCGCGCTCATCAGGCACAACCGTGGCCAGCGCGCTGGCGTAGGGCTGCACCACAATGTCCAGCACCTCAAGGTTGGCCCGCTCCACACAGCGCACCACGTTCCGGATGGCCGACGTCGCCGCCGTGATAATGTGCACGTCCGCCTCCAAACGGCTGCCGGTCATGCCGCGCGGGTCCCGAATATCACTCTGGTTGTCCAGCACGTATTTGGTCGCTTGGGCATGGATAATCTGGCGGTCACCATCAATCTGCCGCGCCCGCGCCACATCAATAACCTTGAAGATGTCAGCATCGGTAATGTCCTGCTTGTTCAGCACCACCAGCCCGTCGGTCATGTGGCTGCGCAGGTGCACACCACCAAGGCTCACCAGCACACCCTGAATTTCCACGCCCGCCATGTCTTCCGCCGCATGAACAGCCTCACGAATCGCCGTCTCGGTGCGGTCCATATCCACAATCATGCCACGCTTCAGGCCGGTGGAAATATGCTGGCCGTAGCCAAGCACATGCGGGTTATAAAACTCGTCCAGCTCGGCAATAAAGCACGCTACCTTGCTGCTCCCGATATCGAGGCCTGCTACAATCCGGTTTCGTGTCTTTACCATCTGCGTCGTATCCTAATTTCTCAATAGTCTGTTGTTAGTCGTTTATCTTCGGGGCTTCGCATCCCCTCAATCCTTTGGTTCCTTGGCGCCTTCGGTTCCTGGTTCCTCATCCTACCCCGCCACCGCCGGTTTCGTCGTCACCGGCGTGGCTCCCACGGTCTCTGGCAATCGCAATACCACACGGTCAGGCAGGCGCAAGTCCACTTCACCGGCATTTAAGGTCAATACATGGCGGGCTTCTTCCAGCTTTGCCAGCAGCGGCAGGGCTTGCTCGGTTCCAAAATCTTTATCCTGTTCAGGCAGTTGCACCACAACACCACTCACAAAACGCAGGTCCCAGCGCCGCTCACCAACCCATTGGGCTTCGCGTAATTGGCTCAGCAGCTGCGGCCAGTTGGCAAGGTGGGCAAACAGTTCATTGGCATGTTCGGCAGCGCCCTCGCCCTGCAGCAGCGGCAGGCCGGGGAAGGCATTGTCCGTATCCGCCACAATCCGCTCACCATCTTTGTTGATGACCCAAATCGTCCCCTCCGCCACCAAGCGCGCCAGCGGCACATGCTCGTAAATCATCACGTTCACGCGGTCAGGCAGCATCCGGTCCACACTCGCCAATCTTACCCAGGGCAATTGCTCAATCCGCTCGCGGGCCGCACTAGCATCAAACCCCACAAGGCTGTCACCTTTTTTCAGGCCCAGCGCAGTCTGTAAATCATCTTTGCCGGTGTACACCGCGCCGGTCACCACAATCTTCTCAACCACGGCACCAGTCGCCTCGGCCACGTAAGCCGTCACGGCCTCACCGGCCACACCGCGCCACTGCCAGAAAGCCGCACCACCAGCAACCACCGCCACTGCCAGCGCCCCCTGCCCGATTCTCCCCCACGGCAACGCCGCCACACGGGCTTCGGCCCGTGCCAGCCAACCGCGGAATCCGGTCGGTGCTTTCGGTTCTTTCGGGCGGGCGCTGCCAAACAGGCTGCCGGTCAACTCAACGGGAGGCACATCATTGGGCTTGCGTGGCACCATGGGGCTATCCTCCTCGAATTTGTTGGTCACTGTGGCATAGCACGCGCAAACGCGTAACTTGAATACTCTAACAGAAGCTTACGCCCGCGCCCACCCCCTTCGTGACGTAAATTTCAATCACTTAGCAGCATAAATCATTTCTTTGAAAGGGGGTGTGTCCGTTGCACCGCAACGGTCCGTCCGCTTACCTTATACCTGCCATGCACTTTCCATGAACGGTAACCAAAAAAGCTTGCTGGGCAAGCTATTCCACCCCGGTGAACCGCACTTCGCGTTCCAGCGTTATCCCCAGTTTTTCAAGCACAATCGCCTCAACTTTCTGGCTAAGTATCTCAAAATCATGGGCCGTCGCACTCACGCCCCCCTTCTCCGCCGCCCCGATATTCACAAAAAAGTTCGCATGCTGCTCACTCACCATCGCGCCCCCCACACGCATCATCCGGCAACCCGCCTGGTCAACAATTTTCCATGCGTTAACAATACCTTCAGGCGTTTTCACATTCTTAAACCAACTGCCGGAACTCGGTAAATGCAGCGGCTGGCTGCTGCTCCGCGCGCGGTTGATGTCCTGCATCTGCTTCCGAATCTCTTCCTTATTGCCAGCCTCTAATTCCCACGCCGCCGCCTTATAAATCCAGCCCTCAGGTAGCGCGGTACCACGGTAACGCGGCGCCACAAAATCCGGCTCCACTTCCTGCACCTCACCCGCTGCATCAATCAGCCACAGCATCTTCATCTTTTGAAACGTCTCAAACCCATAAGCTCCGGCATTCATGCGCAAAGCTCCCCCCACACTACCAGGGATACCCCCAAAAAAGGCCATCCCCTGTAGTTCGGCCTCACGCGCCGCCCGCGCTACCGTACCGCACGCCGCACCGGCTTCAGCAGTAATCATGCTGCCATCCACCTCAACGGCATCAAAGCCCTTACCAAGGTGCGCCACAATACCGGGAATCCCACCATCCCGGATCACCATATTGCTGCCCTTACCAATCAACGTCAGCGGCACGGAATGGGTATTACACCACTTCACCAACTTGGCCATGCCAGCCCAATCCGCCACGGTCGCAAACACTTCGGCAGGCCCTCCCACCGCAATCGTGGTGTAATCCGCCAGCGGGACATTCCGCGCAAATGTCGCCACCTCAAGGGGCAGCTCACCCCACCATTTCGGCTCAGCCCATTCACGCATCATTACGCCTCCAATCTAACTTCTTAGCTCTAACGTCTAGTGGTGATGATGCCCAAGGTGCTTGGCATAATCCGTAATTGTCCCGGCACCAAGGCATACCACCACATCACCCTTACCCACATGCAGGTGGTGTAAAACCTTCCCTAAGGTCGGTTCATCCTGAATCACATGTACCTCTTCCGGCAGCCCCAGCTCTTCCATACGGCGGCCAAGCTCCTCATGGGTAACACCCTCAATCGGCGGCTCACCGGCACTGTAAACCGGCATCAGAATCGCCACATCAGCCACCTTGCAGCTGCTTGCAAACTCATCCATCAGGTCGCGCAGGCGGGTGTAACGGTGCGGTTGAATCACGGCCACCACTTTACCCTTGTAAACCTGCTTGGCCGCATCCAGGGTTGCGGCAATTTCGGTCGGGTGGTGACCGTAATCATCAATCACATCGGCACCGTGCCATTCACCAACCTTGGTAAAGCGGCGGCCCACACCTTGGAATTGCGCAAGCCCCTCAGCCGCATTCACCATGTCAGCCATCACCACACTGGCAACGGAGAGAGCCGCAAGGCTGTTCAGCACATAGTGCGCACCCGGCAAGGCCACCACCACATCTTCAAGCACCCCGCCGCGCACCGTCGCGTCAAATGCCATGCCCATGCCATTGATACCCGCTTTGGTCGGGGAATAACTCTCGGTATAAGCATCCACACTCTCATCGGTCATACCGTAACTGAACACATCACTATCGGCCCGTGCCGCCACAATCGCCCCATTGGGGTCATCGGTACAAATCACGGCCACATTGGCACTGTTGGCAAATTTTACAAAGGCATCCACCAGCTTTTCTTCAGTCCCATAGGTATCCATATGCTCGGGCTCAATATTGGTAATCACCGCAATCGTCGGCTTCAACTTCAGAAAACTGGCATCGCTCTCATCAGCCTCCACCACCAACCACTCACCGATACGCGCCGGCAGCATGGCATTCGTGCCAAGCTCATTCAGCACACCGCCATTAATGACCCCCACTTTCACACCACCAGCCTTCAATGCGGTATAAATCAGGGCTGTCGTGCTGGTTTTGCCGTGGGTTCCGCTCACCGCCACCGTCTGATAATTGCTCATGATCTCCTGCAGCACGTCCGCACGGTGCACAATCCGAAGCCCACGCTTGCGCGCTTCAACCAGCTCAGGGTTGGTCGCAGGAATCGCCGTACTCGCCGCCACAATCGCATCATCGGGCACGTTGCTTGCCTCATGGCTCCGGAAAACCTTCACACCCGCCTGTTCCAGTCTGGCAAAGTCGCCTTTGCTGCCACCGTCACTGCCACTCACCTTCGCACCAGCAGCGGCCAGAACCTCAGCAAGGCCACTCATGCCAATGCCGCCAACTCCCACAAAATGAAGTTTGGCTTCCCGTACATGTTGTCCAAAAATCTGCATGTCTCTCTCCTCTTAAAAACTTATTGAACGCGTAGCGCCGTCTCACCAATTACACGTGCCACGGCGTCCGTGGCATCAGGCTTGGCAAGGGTTTTGGCAGCGTTGCTCATCGCCTCCAGCCGGGCTGGGTCGTTGCGCAGGCTGCGCACATGCACCATAAGGTTGGCGGGCGTGAAGTTAGTCTGCTCCACAACCACCGCCGCTCCAACCTTTTCTGCCACACCGGCATTCAGCTTCTGGTGGCCGTCCGCCAACTCAAGGGGCACATAAATCGCGGGCACGCCAAGGGTCGCACACTCCAGCACAGTCCCTACACCACTGCGCCCTATCACTAAATCAGCGCGGGAGTAAAGCTCCGGCAAGTTATCGAAAAACGGTTTTACTACCACACTTGCCAGCCCAAGCTTGGCGTACACCCCAGTTACCCGCTGCACCTCATCAGGCCGCACCTGCTGCACAATATGCAACGTCGCTCGCTCGGCCTCACTCATGGTTGCCACCATTTCGGGAATCACCTCACCCAAAATCCGCGCCCCTTGGCTGCCTCCCAACACCAGCAGGCAAAATTCACCGGCCTTGCGCACGGGCTTGTCTTGGTTGGCCAGTACCAGAATATCCTCTCGGAGCGGCGTTCCGGTCACCACCACACGCCCGCTCACACCGGGCATGTACTGCAGGCTCTCCTCAAACGTCACCATCACCACACTGGCAATGCGGGAGAGGAACCGGTTCGCCCGCCCCGGAAGAACGTTCTGTTCATGAATCACCGTCGGCACACCACGCAATTTAGCGGCCAGCATCAGCGCCACCGTGGCATACCCTCCGGTACCGAACACGCACACCGGCTTGGTCCGTATCACCAGGTTCAACGCCAGCAGGAACCCTTGCAGCAACTTCGCAAACGCCCATACCAACCGGAGCGGCCCACGGTCATTGAAGGCAGCGGCAGGCAGGCGCACAAACGGTAAACCGGCTTTCTGCACGATATCCACAAACTTGGTCCCGCCCAGAATCACACGCACATCAAAGGTGGGCCGTAAGGCCTGTGCGACAGCCAGCGCGGGGAACAAATGCCCGCCACTGGCCCCGCTTGCTACCAGAATGGTAGGCTTCGCTGCTTTTTGCTTCATCCGTGTTCCCATTAAATCCGTTTTCCTTGTTTACGCAGCAGCGCCAGCAGGAAGCCCAGCACCAGCGCCATCGCAAAAGTGGAACTTCCTCCATAACTGATGAAAGGCAGTGTCATAC
>JAIXZU010000013.1 GCA_027489415.1 Alphaproteobacteria bacterium | reverse complement strand
TGGACGAAGCACAGCTGAAAATTGTGGCTGTGGCCAAGGGGCTTGCCGACCGCGGTACGATTGTGATTGCGAGCGGTGCCGATGGTGCCGACGAGTTCATTACCTAATTGGCACCGGGAAAACCTTAACGGATGAGCGCGCCCACCACGCCCTATACCAAATTCGGATTTGATACCGAATTTTTTGAGCTTGTGAATGGTCAGCAGGGTGGAGCGTCTTCAGGGGGGGGCGCAAGTTCTTCCAACCATGCCAAACAGCTTGATGAGGCACGCCAGAGTGCTTATGCAGAGGGTTATGCTAAAGGCTTGGAAGAAGGACAATCCCAGGCGCAGGCTGACCTTGCCCAGCTACAGCAGCATTTGCAGAATACCATCTTGGCGCTGCAAACAAGCCAAACACAGAGAGAAGAACAGCTTCTGGTGCAGATGCTCAGCCTGCTGCGGGTGAGTATTCATCAGTTGCTTGGGCATGTTGCGGTTTATTTGGGACCTGAACTGCTTGAGCATCATTTGCGCGCGCTTTTGCCGATGTTGGTGACTGATGAATCCCTTACCCTGAAGATTCACCCCGCGGCGCGTGGGTTCCATGAAAAGCTTGGTTTGCCACAGGCGGCGATTATGGGATTGCCGATGAATATCGTTTCGGACCCTGCACTTGGACATACAGATGCTGTTGTTCAATGGACGAATGGTGGGGTGGAAAGTAAACTTGCCCAGCATTTGCAGCACCTCGATACCTTGCTAGCTGGTGTTGGCGCTCAGATGCTGAGCACTGAGCATAAGGCTGACCTAGGGCCGCGTGCGCCACAGACCATGGCTGCTCCGGCAGCGGCTTCCGAAACAGTCGCGGCGGCTACACCAGTGATGCAGGCTGTCCCCGGTATTTTGCCAGACGTGGAAGATGAGGCGCAAAGAGCTGCGCGAGCACGGGCGGATGCCTTGCTGGAAGATGATGATATGGTAGATGCCCTGAAGTAAGGGCTGAATGTGCGGGCAGCTATGATGCAGGAGCCTTGCAGGGTATGGGAAAGGCGGTTAAGGTTGCCTAAAATAAGCGGTGTATTCCATGAACGACAAGCAAAACCTGAATTTAGAAGACCTTGGTGATGCCAATAGCGGTGCCAAGGGCAGTGAAGCTGGACTTGAGGCCGTCTACGATGTGCCGGTGACAGTGAAAGCCGTGCTTGGCACTACGGCAATGAATATTTCTCAGTTGCTGAAGCTGGGGCGTGGAGCTGTGGTTGAGCTTGACCGTAAAGTTGGTGATGCCATTGATGTTTATGTGAATGACAGGCTTGTGGCACGCGGTGAAGTGGTGATTGTGGATGACAAGCTTGGCGTGACGATGACGGAAATCGTTAAGTCCGCGACGTAAGGTTAGACGCATGAATTCCATGACTCTTGTTGGACTGGTTTTGTCCCTGACCCTGGTGGCGATTGCCATTCATCTGGGGGGCTCCTTTGTGGCGTTTGTGGATGTTCCTTCCGTATTGATTGTGCTTGGAGGAACCTTGACGGTGACCCTCACCTCCTTTCCCGTGGTGGAAGTGGTGCGTGCCAGCAGTACGATTGGGCGCGCTTTAGTTGGGGAAAATCAGGAATTCGGCCAGTTGGCCAAACGGTTGATTCTTATGGCCCAGAAAGCGAGAGCCAGTAACATGCTGGCGTTGCAAAAAGAAGCCAAAGCTGAAACCATACCTTTCTTGAAACAGGCGTTAAGCCTGGCGGTGGATGGGGCCCCTGCCGACGCCCTTGAAAAGTTGCTTTACCATGACACGATGACCTCCGTTGAGCGCCATGAGCGAGCGCTTGCCGTCGTGCGGCGTGGGGCTGAAATTGCACCTTCGATGGGACTTATCGGGACGTTGATCGGGCTGGTGCAGATGTTGGGGGGATTGTCCGACCCGTCTACTATTGGGCCGGCAATGTCCGTGGCGATTCTCACAACCTTTTATGGTGCCATACTGGCGTATATGGTGCTGACGCCGATTGCGACCAAACTTGAGCGCACGGGAGCAGACGACCTGCTGACTCGCAAGCTGATTACGGCTGCGGTGTTAAGTATGGTCCGGCTGGAAAATCCGCGGCAGCTGGAATTGCACCTGAATGCACTGTTGCCGCCGACGCAGCGTATTACGGTGTTCAAGTAAACTTCATAAAAACGTCGTATTCCCTGCTGTAAGATGGCTTTGGGATTGCCGTACCGGTGTGTTTCGGACATTATTGCCCCATGTTGCTTGCGATTGGCCTGACCCTGCCTGAGACACCTGCCAAGGTGTGTATGACCGTGGCGGAGGCTCAGGCGATATTGGTAGGTGAAGCGGTTGACGGTATTTTTACGACGACTGAATTATTGGCTGACGTTTCCGCTGTTTTAAAAACCAACCGTTTGAGCGTACCGATTGTCGCCGTTGGTCCGGCCAACCCTGCGACGGGTGCCAAGGCCATTCGGCTTGGAGCGATGGAGTACCTGACTGAGCCGGTTGATGCGCGCATGCTGCGTGCGCTTGTTGAGAAATTCAGTGCCAACCAGCGAACTGGTGGACCGATTGCAGCAGATGCACGGACAACGGCCTTGCTTGAACAGGCCCGGCAATTTGCCAATTCATCCGCGACCGTGCTTTTGCGCGGTGAGAGTGGAACCGGTAAAGAGGTGATGGCGTCGTTTATCCATGCCAACAGCCCGCGTGCGGCCAAACCGTTTATTGCGGTGAACTGTGCGGCGATACCGGAGAACCTGTTGGAGTCCGAGCTGTTTGGGCATACCAAGGGCGCGTTCAGTGGCGCGCTGAGTGACCGCAAAGGTAAGTTTTTACAGGCCCACGGCGGGACTTTGCTGCTGGATGAAATTTCCGAGATGGACCTTGGATTACAGGCTAAACTGTTGCGGGCGATTCAGGAGCGCGTGATTGACCCGATTGGCGCGGATAAGCCGGTGCCGGTGGATATCCGGTTGATTGCGACGACGAACCGCCAGCTTGAGAGTTATGTGGCGGAGGGGAAATTCCGAGAAGACCTGTATTTCCGGCTGAGTGTGGTGAGCCTTGATTTGCTCCCACTGCGCGAGCGTAAGGGGGATGTATTGCCTTTAGCGAAGCACTTTGTGGCCAAGTATGCCGCGGCGAATGGCTTTAAGACCGTGCCCGAACTGAGTGCAGCAGCGGCGGAGAAGCTGGAAGGTTGTTATTGGAAGGGCAATGTCCGTGAGTTGGAGAATACCATGCACCGCGCCATTTTACTATGTGGTGCGGGGGGGCGTGACATTACGGCTGACCATGTGATTTTGAGCCCGATGAGCCTGCAGCACATGCCGGTGGCGGTGAATAACGAGAATGCGCGGGCCAGTATTACGCCGGCGGCTTCCAGCCTTGCGGCGGCTGCCTATGCCAGTGGTGGCGCGACGACGGCATTTGTGCCGAAGAGGCTCGCGGAAATTGAGCGGGAAACGTTGTTGGCGACGCTTGCTTATACGCAGGGGAATAAGCAGTATGCGGCTGACCTTTTGGGGATTTCCGTGACGATTCTGGCGGAAAAACTGATGGCGAGCGGGCTTTCCGCCTAAGTGTGTGCAGGCACCCCACAGAGGGTGTTTTTTTATGACTGGTTAAAGCCTGCCACGCTATGCAGGCTGGGGGTTTTGATGCATAGTGACGCAGAAAGCAGAACAACCTATTTTGTCGCCCCTCGGAATGGAATTTAGAGCCCTCCTAGCTAACGCACGCCAACAGGACGTGCTGCTGGCAATGGCGGTTATCGGGCTGATTGTGATGTTCTTCGTGCCGTTACCGGCGGCGATTATGGACGTGCTGATTGCGGCGAATATTACGATCGGGATCCTGATTCTGTTGACGGTGATGTTTGTGAAGCGTGCGCTGGAGTTTACCTCCTTCCCGATGCTGCTGCTGGTAACGACGACGTTCCGGTTGGCGCTGAACGTGGCTTCGACACGGTTGATTCTGGAAGAAGGGCACCAGACTGCTGCTGCGGCCGGGCACATTATTGAGGCGTTCGGTTCCGTCATCATGGGTGGTAACTTCCTGATCGGGCTGGTGATTTACTCGGTGCTGATTCTGGTGAACTTTATCGTTATTACCAAAGGTTCCGGACGGATTGCCGAAGTGGCGGCGCGCTTCACGCTGGACAGCCTGCCCGGCAAGCAGATGGCGATTGATGCGGATTTGAATGCCGGATTGATTAATGAAGAGCAGGCGCGGACGCGGAGGTCCGAACTCGAGCAGGAAACCGGCTTCTTCGGGGCGATGGACGGTGCGAGTAAGTTCGTGCGCGGGGACGCGATTGCGGGGCTGATTATTACGGCGATTAACGTGATTGTAGGGATTATTGTCGGCACCATGCAGCATGACATGAGCATGGCTGAGGCGACTGAGCGTTATGTGACACTGACCGTAGGTGACGGTTTGGTGGCGTATATTCCCGCGCTGACGATTTCGATTGCCGCCGGTATGCTGGTGGCGAAAAGCGGCACTAATGAAGGTGCCGGTACGGTCGTGTTTGCGCAGATGGCGACCAGCCCACGGGCATTGTTTGGTTCCAGTGCGCTGCTGGTGGTGATTTCCCTGTTGCCGGATATGCCGGTGTTCCCCTTCTGGTTGCTGGCGGCGGCGATGGGGGCGGCTGGATGGTACGCGCTGCAAAACCAGCGCAAGCTGGCGGCCCAGCCTTCGCCCGAGCAGGTGGCCGAGAAAGCCGCGGCTGCGGCGGCTGCGGCGGCGCCCCCGCCTGAACAGCCGCTGGCGAGCCTGCTGCATGTGGATACGCTGCGGCTGGAGTTGGGCTATGGCTTGCTGACGCTGATTGACGAGAGTAAGGGCGGGCGGTTGACCGAGCAGATTAAGGCGACACGGCGCCAATTGGCGCGCGATTTGGGCTTTGTGATACCGAGTGTGCGGATTCAGGACAACCTGCAGCTGAAGCCGGGTGATTACCAGATTTTCATTAAGGAAACCAAGGCTGGTGGTGGCACGCTGGAGCCGGGTATGTTGCTGGCGATGGACCCCAGTGGCGGCAGTGCACCGGCGATTGAGGGCCGTGACACCGTGGAGCCGACGTTCGGCCTGCCGGCGCGCTGGATTACCGATAGCCAGCGCGAAAATGCGCAGTTCAATGGGTACACCGTGGTGGATAATGCCAACGTGGTTGTGACGCATCTTACTGAAATCGTTAAGGATAATTTGTCCGACCTGTTGACGCGTTCGGAGCTCGACAAGTTGCTGGACGAGTTGCGCGGCACCTATGGCAAGCTGATTGACGAGTTAGTGCCTGATAAGATTAGCAAACCCGTGCTGCAGAAAGTGTTGCAGAACTTGCTGCGCGAGCGGGTCAGCATCCGTGACCTGCCGGGGATTCTGGAAGCCCTGGCCGAAGTGCCCGGCCAGCGCAACCTGACGCTGTTGACCGAACACGTGCGCCAGCGGATTGCGCGGCAGCTGACGGCGCAGCATGTGGGGCCGGATGGTGTGGTGTCGATCATCGCGCTCAGCCCCGCGTGGGAGCGGGAGTTCATGGACTCCATATTAAGTACGGATAAGGAAGGCACCGAGCGGCAGCTGGCGATGGCGCCGGATAAGATCCAGACGTTCCTGCGCACGGCGTCCGAGACGTTTACGCGCCAGTTTAATAGTGGTGTGTCGCCGATCCTGCTGACCTCCCCCACGGCGCGGCCGTTTGCGCGGTTGCTGATTGAGCGGAGTTTGCCGACGGTGTCGGTGCTTTCGCAGACGGAGATTTCGCCGAAGGCGAAGTTGCGCACAGTGGCTACCGTTTAAAAATTCGGGGCTTCGATGAGGGCAGGGGCTCAAACGACGCCCTGAAGATTTTGGGGGAAGCTTAAATACGTTTTCTTGTATTCGGCGCTCCCCCCAAAACCATCAGGATCGCCGTTTATAGCCTCCTGCTGGCGGATACCCGAGTTGTGGCTGTGAGCTTGATTTTGGAGCTTTTAATGGGTTTATTATAGTCTATTTCGGGCGATTTGTCAAGTTTTATGTTTTGATTAAAGCATTGATATTATTTGTTTAAATGGTTTTTTGGGGGTGGTGAATGGGTGGAAAGTGGCGGGGCCGTTTTGCGTGATATTGGCTGTGGGGGCGGATTTTTGGTTACCATGAATGGTCAATGTAAGGAAAGTAGGGGGGAAGTGGATGGGCAGTGATGGAGTGAGTGAGTGATTGGGCGAAGTGGTGAGTGTGGGGGGTGAGTGTGAGGGTTGAGCGGGTTGGGGTGGTGGAGGTTTTCTTCGGGTATTGGGTTTCAGGGAGTTAACCGACGCGATGCGTAGTTAGCGGGGCGGGGCGGCATACCACGGGATGTGGGTAGGGGGTGGGGATAAGTTCAAGATTTAGTAGGTACGATGTGCGTACACTATATATAGTGGTTGGGTGCGCGAAAAAGACACACAGGGTAGTGGGTGGTGGGTGCTGGAAGGTGCTTAAAAAGTAGGCAGATGGTGTTATGTTTTCAGTGTGTTGGTGGAAGTATCAGTATGTTAAGTGGCCTTGTGGGGGAGGGGGAGGGAGGGCATGATGCGGACAGATCGCAAGATACTACCGGAGAGAGCTGGAAGAGACGCCACCTCCCCTGCCGAATAGAGCTGACAGATAACCACCATGAGGTTCGTTTTCTGAAAGTGAACAGGCTTGGGGGATGGAATTCTGCCCCCTTGTGGTGCGCGGACAGAGCAGTTTGCAAGGTTGGAGTAAGGAACTTCCAGCGGCGGACGTCAGTCTCCTCCCTGCTGCCTGCGATAAGATAACAGGGCGGCTGACGCTGCCGGAATAATGGATACCAAAGGAAAGATACGGTCATGTACGACGTACAGATAGATTACACCCGCGACAGCCTGCTGACGGACTTTGGCATGGCCACCTTGCGTGACCGTTACCTGCTGCCCGGCGAAGGCCCGCAGGACGCCTTCGCCCGTGTGGCCAGCGCTTACGCCGACAACAAAGAACACGCCCAGCGCCTGTACGATTACATGAGCCGCCTGTGGTTCGTGCCCGCCACCCCCGTGCTGGCCAACGGCGGTGCGACCCGTGCGTTGCCGATTTCCTGCTTCCTGAACGAAGTGGAAGACAGCATGGGCGGCATTACCCGCACCTGGAACGAGAACATCGCGATTTCCGCCAACGGTGGTGGAATTGGCACCAACTGGGGCCAAGTGCGCAGCATTGGTGAGAAGGTGGGGATTAAAGGCAAGACCACCGGTATCGTGCCGTTCATCGTGGTGCAAGACGCGATGACCCGCGCGATTGACCAAGGCAGCCAGCGCCGCGGTGCCGCCGCCGTGTACCTGCCGGTGAACCACCCCGAGATTGAAGAGTTTATTGATATTCGTAAGCCCACCGGCGGTGACCCGAAGCGCAAGGCCCTGTACCTGCACAACGGTGTCGTGATTGACGACGCCTTCATGCACGCAGTTGAGCGCGACGAGATGTATGACTTGAAGAGCCCGAAGACCGGTGCGACGATCAAGCAGCTGAAGGCGCGTGAGATTTGGATCCGCATCCTGACCTCCCGCATGGAGCAGGGCGAACCTTACATTCTTTACATCGACAACGTGAACCGTGCGATGCCCGACTACCAGAGCAAGGTTGGCCTGAAAGTGAAGATGAGCAACCTGTGCAGCGAGATTGTCCTGCCCACTGGTGTGGACCAGTACGGCCGCGAGCGCACCGCCGTGTGCTGCCTGAGCAGCGTGAACCTAGAGAGCTTTGAAGAGTGGAGCCAGGAGCCGCGCTTCATTGAAGACCTGATGCGTTACCTTGATAACATTTTACAGGACTTTATTGACCGTGCGCCCGAGCCGATGGAGCGTGCCCGCTACAGCGCGATGCGCGAGCGTGCCGTGGGCCTTGGCGCGATGGGCTTCCACAGCTTCCTGCAGATGAAGGGCATTCCGTTCGAGAGCGTGATGGCGAAGGTCTGGAACAAGAAGATGTTCAAGTTCATCAAGGAAGGTGCCGACAAGGCGAGCGTGCTGCTGGCTGATGAGCGCGGCCCCAACCCCGACGCCGCCGAAATGCTGGTGAAAGAGCGTTTCAGCCACAAGATTGCGATTGCACCGAATGCGAGTTCCTCCATTTACTGTGGCAACGCGAGCCCGGGGATCGAGCCGTACCCGTCCAACAGCTACAACCACAAGACGCTGGAAGGCACCTTCAACGTGCGCAACAAGCACCTGAAAAAAGTGCTGGCGGCCTACAACCGCGACGACGAAGACACCTGGACGAGCATTACCGTGAACGGTGGCAGCGTGATGCACCTCGACTTCCTGACCGATGCCGAGCGTGACGTGTTCAAGACCGCGTTTGAGCTTGACCAGCGCTGGCTGATTGAGCATGCGGCTGACCGCACGCCGTTCATCTGCCAGAGCCAGAGTTTGAACCTCTTCCTGCCGGCTGACGTGCACAAGCGCGATTTGCACATGCTGCACTATTCCGCGTGGAAGAAGGGGATCAAGAGCCTCTACTACTGCCGCAGCAAGAGCTTGCAGCGTGCGGAAGTG
>JAIXZU010000121.1 GCA_027489415.1 Alphaproteobacteria bacterium | reverse complement strand
GGGCGTGTTTCCACACGAAAAGCCTAAGTGAGTCGGATAACAGCAGAGCATGGCCCTGCTTGGGTCCTTCCCTTTTATATAGGTATCCCCTTCTGTTACTGCGAGTGTGGCGGGTGGTTTTATTGATGGTATTTATGCAAAAAGCCCGCTTCGGCGGGCTTTTTGTTATCAAGGGGGTGGGCAGTCAGTAAGTACTGACTGTTTCTGCACCTTTTTGATACAGCTAGAGATCGTCGACGTCCGGCATCGTGCTGGCGGCCTTGGCTTTCGTGGCACGCGGTGCCTTGGCGGGGGCGGCCTCTTCCGGTGCGGCGGCGACTGGTGCAGCAGGCGGCAGAGGAGACTCGGGCGTCTCGTACTGCTGGCCGGGGGCGACACCCTGCGGCACGGATGGGCCCTTGCGGACTTTGTCCGCGATGCCGTAGCGCTGTGCGACGCGGCTGATGAAGTTGGTGCCGGCGAGGTCCAGCTTGTGGCGGGTTGAGGCGCTACGCAGTTTGCTGACCATGAAGTCGACGCAGTCTTCGAAGTCCTTGCGGGTTTGCTCGAATTCATTGCGCGAGGTTTTGGCGACGTAGCCGCGGGTTTGACGGTCCGCTTGCACCAGCACGTATTCCCAGAGGCGGGCGAAGTTGACCATGTCGGTCCCCTCCGGTGTGGTGCGGATGAAGGTTTCGGCAAAGTTACCGTGGCGGGCGAGCTGGACCATCTGGTTCAGCAGGCGGGCGCGGAACTGCGCATTGCCTTTGGCAAGGTGCTTGTTGAGAACAGCGCCGAGGGCGGCTTCGAGGCCCTGCGTTTCGTTGTTGGTTTGGGTGGAGGGATTGGACATGGGGGAGTCTGCCATCTGAGAGGTGCCTTACTTTTATTAACATAACGCACGGAGGACGAGCCTGCCGTGCTTGCACTTTTGCGCCGAAGCGCACAGGTATCGTTCAGGATGCAGGGGGACCTGAAGGCCGAACGTATTACGATTGTAGGCCCCACCCCTGCCCACGGCAAGCGGCAGGCGGTTATTTGGGCAGATATTTCGGCACGGATGCCACAAAAAACCGCCCCAAACGAGGCGGTAGAGCGTGCGGCATTTTACTGCGTGACGAGGATTTCGATGGTTTGGTCGTCCAGGTGCGGGGCGGGCATGGCGGCGATGGGCACGCTTTCCAAGCTGCTGACCTTGGAGAGATAGCGGCTGAGCGCTTTGACGCGTTCGCGGAATTCGACGGCATTCGCGTTTTTGCCGCGGGCGTAGAGGGTGATTTTGCCTTCCCCCGCGCCGCTGTTACGCAGCGACTCGACGACATCCCGACTGGCGGGGAGTTGGGTGCGGTCCGGCCAGATTTTGGAGGGTTCGTATTTAACCGTCCAGATGGCGACCTGACCGTTACCGGGTTGGAGGGAGCGCGAGGCGACAGGGGTGGGGTCCGCCAGCGATGGCAGGGTATTGCGGGTGGCGACCTGCGTACCGCCGGAGCTATAGCCTTGCGAGAAGCCTTGGGAATTTAAGCTGGGGGCGGCCTGCAGGGCGGAAGTGATGCCTTCGTTACGCGACGCGACGGGGCGGTAGCCGTCTCCCCCCAATTCCACCGACTGGGTGCCGGGGCCGATGTTAAGGGCGCGCATGGCGGCTTGTTCCTCGGAGAGGGAGGTATCCGCCGTTTGGGTGTAGCCGTTCGGGTTGGAGGTGGCGTTATTCGATGTGGAGGTGCCCATGCGGTTGAGTTCGTTACGCTCGACCAGTTGCATGCGGCGGTCGAGCCTCAGCATGGCTTTTTCGACGCGCTCGAGGCGTTCCTTCATTTCCAGTGTGGAGGCTTCCAAAGCCTGATAGGGGACCGGAGTGTAAGCGGGCTGTTGCTGGGCCATGGGGGCTGCGGCCTGCGGGCCGGCGGCGGGGGCGATGGCGCTGTAGTCGTACGCCGGATAGGGGTTGCCGTAGGCGACGCCTTGCGACGACTGGCAGCCGGAGGCCACCGCCGCGAGGGCGACGAGGCTCAGGTTCGACCACAGTTTGGGCTGGTATGCTTGCGCCATCAGCTCCCCCCTTTATTCCTTATTATGCTTCGGCCGCCTTTCGGCTGCTACTTATAAGGAGTGTACGGGAGGGGTTCCCCGGGTGACAAGGCGGGTGATTAAATTTTCGACGTTAAAAAGTCGCGAACTGTTGCGAAAATCAAACTGGTGGTTGTTAGCAACACTTTGAGGCTTTTGAGCACACCTACGCCGGTTAATTGTATTGTTTTTACGAATGTTTTGACGACGAAATTTACCACATTGGTGATGAAGCCGTTTTTGTCTCCGGCCCCGCGCAGGAGATTGAAGATGTAGATAACAAAGGCCAGGGCGATGACAAAGCAGAGGATTGTGAAGGCGGGCTCCAGCACATTGACGTAGAGTTGGGCGAGATAGGGAATCATGGAACCTCCTTAATATATAGTGCGCGACTGCTAGCTGCCGGTTGCGCTGAACATATGGTACTTTTCCGCGACCGCCAAGCCCGGAACCGGTGGCATGCGGAAGCGAGGGAAGTCGATTTCGCCATTATTACTGCCCAGCTTGACGTAGGGCACCTTGATTTTGGTGACGCCACTGGGGCCCATGTAGATGCCTTCCCCCACCTTGAGGTTGCTGAAGTCCTCCGGGCGGGCGACAGCGTCGTATTCCGTCCTTGTTGAGGTGCTGACACCCTTCCCGCGGTTACTGGTACGGACGCCTGAGGCGTCGATATCCCCTGACGCAAAGCCAATGTTTTCAGAGACACTGGTACTGACGAACTCCTTCAGGGTTTGGCCGGCCATTTTGCTCATTTGTTCGCAGGATTCGGGGTCCTTCAGGACGAAGCTGATTTTATTCCAGGTGTTACCGATAATTTTCTGGGCGAAGTCGAGGCTCAGGCCGCGTTCTTTATCCGAGAGCGAGGAGACGGTCTGAATAAAGGGGAACAGACAGATGTTGGCGGAACGGGCTTGCTCGAACAATGGTGCCAGAGTCGGCATGGCGTAGCTACTGAACTCGTCCAGCAGGCAGAGGAAGGTCGGGTTGGGCTTTTCGTCGTTTGGGGCGCTTTGGAGCTGACCGACGGCGGTGCGGAGGTCCGACAGAAAGATTTTGGCAAAGTCCGTCGCGACTTCGGCCTTACTGAGCATGGGGAGCGCGACATAGACGAGCAGGTTCTGCTGGATGGCTTCGAGGAGGTCCACCTCCGGGTTGTAGGCGTTCAGCACATCCCGCGCCTGCCCACGGGCGTAGGCTGAGAGGCGGCCGAGAAGGTCCCCGAATGTGTGTTGCAGCTTCTTTTCCGAGACGATCATGGCGCCGGTGCGGCGGTCGGTTTCCAGCAATTGGTCGAAGAACATCTTGAAGTCCGCGTATTCCCGCGTGTCCTTCGGGGCTTCGCGCAGGAGATAGCGGAGTGCGCCTTCACTACCCATCAGGACGGAGAGGTCCGCAAAGCTGAAGGGTATGCCCATGCGCTTGACGATTCCAGAGATGGCACCCAGGCCCTTGCTGGCTTGTGAGCGGAAGAAGGAGTCCCCCCCGCTGCCGATGAGGAGCATGATGCGGGTGGTGAGCTCCTCGGCATCCCCCCGCAGGAGGGGGTTATAGGTGTTGCTGAGCGAGGATTCGTCGATGTTAATAATGCGGACGTCGTGCCAGCGGTTGTGCTGCTTGGCGAGGGCGAGGAAGTCCGAGATGGATGTTTTGTTGTTTTTACCGTCGATGTGAATGGCGCCGCCGCCGCGCATCATTTGCTGTTTGAGGACCAGGTTCAGGAAGTTCGATTTACCACCCCCGGTGGCTGCGATGCCAAGGCAGTGCATGGAGAGCAGGTTGGCCGGCAGAAAGAGTTCGGATTGGCTCATGGTGACTTATATTATCCTTTTAGACGCTATTTGTTCTCGAACATCGTTTTGGTAATGTTGCCCCAATAATACTCTTCAGGGACGCGATTTGGTTTATGTCTCTGATTTTTATTTGTTCCTGTAATGTATTCCCGCAACTTTTTGCCATAAACGACCAACCCGTAGGTAATGCCGACCAGAAAGGCGACGAGGGACATGTGGACATAGTCAGTGTGACTGGCTGTGGCCGGGTGGAGAATCCAGAGCACGATTAGGAGGGCCCCCATAGGGCGAGTAGCCCATATAAGGCGTTCCTTGGCCAGACTACCGCCCTGTGGTGCATAGGCTGCGGGCTGCTGCAGGGTCATTACGGGTTCACTCCTCGTTCTTTATATAGCCGAAATGGCTATACGCTTGTTTTAGTGTGAGACCTTATGGGGTGAGTTTCAAGCGTTGTCTGACAGTGGATGAGGTTTGCGATTTGTGCGACTAACGAGGTGTTAGAAATATTGCCGGAGTTGCGTCAGCGGTACGTATCCGGAAAGCCGCACCGGCGACTGACCCTCCTTGCGGATGACCAACGTGGGGGTTTGCCGGACACCTTCCTGATCTATCTCCCCTTCTACTGGTAGACGCCATTTACAGGGTAGTTTGCTTGTTATGTAGGCTTCGTCCGGGCGATTGTTAGGGCCTATGGGGGTCACGTCAACGCAAGTAAGTTCTAACTTACTTGCCTTTTCATTTGATAATGCAGCTAAATCTGGTGTCATTTTGGCGCAGTAGGGGCAGGTCTGGCTAAAATAATAGGTGACATTAATAGGTGACATACGGATGCCTGCAGCCTGCGATGATGACGTTCCGGTCGATTCTGCGAAGGCACCAAACCTTGCCACCGGTGCTTGGGGAGCCTGGTTGACGGGTGCCGTGGGCATGCTTTGGATTGACTGCTGTGCCGGTAGAGGCTGCACGGATGAGCGCGTTGCGGGCGGTGTGGTTGAAGAGGTACGATAGAGCTCATCCGCCTGATTCCAGGCTTTTGAAATATCCTGACTTTTCTGAATAATTCCCTGATAGGTTGAGACCCATTTACGGGCGTTCTCCGGGGTGGGATTCAGATAGAATTCGACGAATTCCCGCGGGGGCTTGCCGTAATTCTCAAGGAATTTATCGACTTCGGATGGCGGGTTCACGAGCTGCGGAGCCCCTTTCACCGGAGCCGGCTGACGCTGTACCGGCGTACTGGCTACTGGTTTACAGGTACTATCCCCAATTGTGTAGTAGCTGATGCAGGTGGGATCCACAGCCAGAGCCATGTTCGGTAAAATAAGGCCTGCCAGCATGCAAGATAATGCGCCGGACTTATGATAAGTAACTATTCCGAGGTTTTTGGCCATGGCGTTTATCTTTCTTTCCTCAAAATGCCGTCATCAGAATGTTGCATGTGAAACACACGGGGTTCCATGGTGGATTTATGGCGTGGCATGGATCACTACAAAATGTCACTTTATGAAACCTGTTTGCAACCGTGCTTGATAATCCCCGTTGATATCGCAAAGGTATCACAGCCGACTCTTCGTATTTTCTGATGACTCTTTCTTGTTATTCTCTTGTGAGCGCCCCTAACCCACGGCAACTGCCTGCGGGCTGAGCCGTTATCTGGCGCTTTCGGCACCATGAAGGCTTGGGGGCACTTTCATTCAGGCAAGGATATGCTATCTATGAGAAGAAAGAAAGGAGTACCATATGTACGCTTTAGGTTATCCATTACTGACGGCCGTCTCGATTCTTGATGTATTGTTGACGATTTATATCTGTATTATCATAGCTGTAGCTATTTTCAGCTGGGTTAACCCAGACCCCCTCAACCCCCTGGTACGCATTCTGCGTAATATTACCGAGCCTGTGATGGAACGGCTGCGCCCTTACGTGCCGTTGATCGGTGGACTAGACCTGACCCCGGTGGTTTTGATCATCGCCATCGTGTTTATCAAGAACGGAATCCTCCGAGTACTGTATCGTTTTGCCAGCAACTTGGTTTAATGTTCTTAATCAATAGATTAAAGGCTCCCGCTGGGAGCCTTATTTTTGTGTCAAACAGCCATGCGATTGAATTCATGAATCTAAAAATAATTTCCTTGCGCCGAAGATACAAAAATGTGCCCATTTGGGCACATAGTGATTTTAGGCTTGGCTTGCTCGTGGCAGAGCTGCACTCGGACTGGAAGCGCTCTACTCCACTTTGTCCAGTGACTGGGGTAAGGG